>DNHM01000192.1:0-304 GCA_003485885.1 Acidimicrobiaceae bacterium | reverse complement strand
TACCCCCAACCGGTCACGCTCGCGATAGGTGACTGGACTGGAACACCCGAGCGGGTGACAGGAAACACGTTCGTCGTCGACCATCAGTCCACCGGCGCCCGCGTCGGTTGGGCCGCGGCGATCGGTTTCATCGGTGTGGCAAGTTTGGCCTCGGCTTTCTTCATCGGCCGGTCAAAATCAGGGGGTTCGCTTGTGGCGCTTGCATTCCTGGTTTGTGTGCTGGGTCCCGGAAGTTGGCTCGGTTACCAAGCAGCGCAATGGATCCAATCCCCCTGACCAGACGCAAATTAGGAGCCTGATGTAC
>DNHM01000098.1 GCA_003485885.1 Acidimicrobiaceae bacterium | reverse complement strand
TCGCGTGATCACCCAGGAGTTCGTTGATCAGGCTCACCACCTTCGCGCCGTCGAGTTGAGCGTCGGGTACGAGTACAGCGCCACCAGTCTGCGTGAGCGCTTCAGCGTTCTTGGTCTGGTGATCACCAGGTGCAGTCGGCAAGGGCACAAATACTGACGGGGTCGCTGTCTGCGCAATCTCACAGACCGATGTCGCACCTGATCGACAGATCACGAAATCGGCGGCCGCATAAACATCGTGCATGGCCCGTTCGTATCGAACCGGCTGATACTGCAACGACCCGTCGACTCTATGTGAGCCAAACAGTTCCCAGTCACGGTCACCAATGATGTGGCGCACCGCGACGTCGCTACGGTCGGCAAGCATTGTGGTCGCGTCGACCACCGCCTGGTTGATTCGCCGAGCCCCGAGTGACCCACCAAAGGCTGCGACGAGCTGACGGCCCGACGCTACACCGAGCCGATCCTTGGCCTCGGCTACCGCCATCTGGTTCGATCGGTCAACTTCAAGGATTGGCCCAAGCAACGGATTTCCGGTATGCACCTTTTTGGGCAACTCCGTCGAAGCAAAGGCAACAGCGCAGGCCTTGGCCCAACGGCTTCCAAATCGGTTCGCCGCCCCCGGGACCGTGTTCTGTTCGGTAACGATGATCGGTATGCGCAACGCTGCAGCAGCCTGAAGCGCAGGCAGACTGGCATAACCACCCACCGATACCACCACTGCGGGCGCAAGCCGACGCAGCGTGCGCCACGCCTGAAAACTTGCCAAGCCCAACGCAGCAATCGACTTGACGTTCTCGAGGTTTATCGTGCGTTCGATCCCTCGGCCCGGCAATGCGGTCAGGGCATAACCTCGAGCGGGCACCAGTTCTGATTCGAGACCGCGCGCGCTGCCCATGAAGTGAATCTCGTCTTTTGAACGGCCGCGGCTGACTAGTTCACCAGCAATTGCCAACGCCGGATGTACGTGTCCCGATGTCCCACCCCCGGCAATGACCGCCCAGACCTGACCGGCTCGGTCGTTCATCGTTCGATCTGTCTCGCCACGTTCAACACCACACCCATAGCCGCCAGGTTGACCATGAGCGACGAACCTCCCATGGATACAAACGGCAGGGTGACGCCACTGATCGGCAACACGTTGATTGCGGCGCCGATATTGATAAACGCCTGCATGGCTATGGCGGTGGTGATGCCACCAGCAAGCAACATTCCCAGCCTGTCTGGCGCTGCGAACGCAACGCGCAAGCCGAACATCACGAGTCCGACATAGAAGAGGATGAGCATAAGTCCACCGATAAAGCCGAGTTCCTCGGCAAGAACACTGAAGATGAAGTCGGTGTGGGCCTCAGGTAAGAAACCCCACTTCGCCCGTCCGGAACCTAGTCCCACGCCATCGACCCCGCCAGATGCAACACCAACAAGCGACTGGACCGTCTGGTAGCCGGCGCCATCGGGATCGTTGAACGGGTCCCACCAAGACTCGATGCGAGCGCGCCGGTACGGCGACGACATCGCAAACGCTGCAAATGCCGACACCAGCACAACCGTGACGGAACCCAACGACCAGATCGAAACGCCGCCGAGGTAGAGCAGAATCATGGCGACAGCCACGATGATGGTCGCAGTGCCCTGACTTGGCTGCAGCAACACAAGGCCGGCCAAGAAGAGGGATACGAACATGACCGGAATCAATACCGCTCTGTTGTCGTGTGTGAGGTGAGCCCGGCGGGCGATGAGATCTGCGACGAATAATGTAAGCGCCAGCTTGGCGAACTCAGACGGTTGAATGGTGAACGGCCCAACACTTAGCCAACGGGTCGCACCATTGGCCGAGACTGCATGGCCACCTGGGACCAACAGTGCAACAAGCATGACTGTCGCCCCGGTCATCATCACCGGAGCGAATCGGGCGACATCACGGTAGTCCAGGCGCATCAGAACGCCCATGGCAAGCAAACCAATCACCGCCCACATTCCTTGGCGCTGCAGATGGAACCACGGGGAGCCGTTCACTTGCAGCCCAGTAACGGTTGATGCCGATAGCACCATGATGAGGCCGACAAAAGTCAGTGCGAGCGTCAGCAGCAGAAGAACTGCAAACTCGATGGTGCGCCTGCCAGCGACCATGCTGGGGTGCCGCAACGGACGTAACGATGACATCACGCCTTTGGTGGCGAGTTTCTTCACGGAACGGTCTGTTGTTCGAGTTGCCGCTCGTCGGCTACTACGGGTTGCCGTCATGATGGCGTGCCTTGAGTGAGTCGGGCCCGAACGATCCGGGCGAAGTCTTGGCCCCGATGGGCATACGAGCGATACCAGTCAAAAGATGCGCAGGCTGGCGACAGCAGAACCACATCACCGGGCGATGCGGCCTTGGCTGCTTGTGAGATTGCCTCGTGCATAGAAGTAGCAATGGTGACAGGCGCTCGGCCCGCAAATGCGGATTCAATGTCGGTTGCCGCATCGCCGATAGCGACAACATGGGTGATGCGATCAATGTGGGCCAACATGTTGTCGAACGCGAGGCCCTTGTTCTTCCCGCCAGCGAGTAACACGATCGAGTCAAATCCGCCCAGCGCTGCGGCTGCTGCATGGGGTGTGGTTGCCTTGGAGTCATTGATGTAGCGGACGCCGTCGATTTCGGCGATGAACTCCACCCGATGCTCCAGCCCGGTGAAGCTGCGCAACACGTGGGCGACCGAGTCTGGTGTTGCGCCAACCCGCATCGCAGTGGCTGAAGCAGCCAGACCATTCAGAATGTCGTGGGGCATAGCGCGCCCGAGTTCGTCGATTGCGACTAGTTCATGAGTCCCGCTCACGAGGACTCCGTCGACGACTCCATGGTCGACGGCCGTTGTAGGTGCGCCCGCCCCGAATGTCTCCGTGTCACCTGCCACCAGGGTGTTTGCATGACGGGCCACCACTGGGTCGTCGCGATTGGCTACAGCCAGCGCTCCCGGCTGCAGTTCTCGCCATATGGCCGCCTTCGCGGTTTCGTAGGCGGCGAGGTCTCGGTGCGCGTCGAGATGGTCAGGTCCGAAGTTGAGCCAGGTGCCGACTGCGGGAGAGAAGTGTTGACTGTGACCCAGTCGAAACGAGGACGCTTCGACGACAAAAACATCGGTCGTTGGATCATCAATCGCCTCGACCCACGGTGTGTCGGTATTACCGACGGCCCTGGCTGCAATCCCTGAGTGCTCGAGCATCCGTTCAATGAGTGTGACCACGGTGGTTTTGCCGTCCGTTCCGGTGACGGCGACTACCGGGCGGTCGTCCCAGCCTGCAGCGAGATCAAACTCGCTCATGACCGGCACGCCAGCCTCGGCAGCAGCACCGAAGATGGGATGATGGTCTGGCACACCAGGAGCGGGAAGCACGCCGTCGACGCCGCGTAAAAGTGCCGCTATGTCAACCGTTGCGGGGGCATGAACCGACACACCATGGTCAGCTGTCCACGACAACAAATCGTCAGAGATTCGGTCGTCGAGGGCGATCACATCGATATCACGGCGCTGCAAGGCCGTGGTCACAGCCCGACCCGTTATTCCCATTCCCATCACCATCATCCGACGCATTACTCAACAGCGCCTGGAATGGAAAGAAAGTCGGCGTAGAAGATGCCCAGTGCCATAGCCGCGGCAAACCCTGCGAGCAGCCAGAAACGAATGATGACGCGTGTCTCGGGCCAACCGAGCATCTCGAAATGGTGATGAATCGGTGCGATCAGGAAGACCCGCTTACCGGTGCGCTTAAACACTCCGACCTGGATGATGACCGACATCGTTTCGGCCACGAACAGCGCACCCAAGATCGGCAACAACAGATGAGTATTGGTCGCGAGCGCTAATGCAGCGAGGCCGGCGCCAAGGCCCAACGATCCAGTATCGCCCATGAAGATCTGAGCTGGGGCTGCGTTCCACCACAGAAACCCTGCACACGCGCCAACGCCGCCGGCTGCGACCACGGCCAGGTCAAGGGCATGTTCCACCTGATAGATCTCAGGGTTGCCGAACATCCAAAACGCCATTGCAGTGAACGTTGCGAATGCAAAGAGCGCTGCGCCACTTGCGAGGCCATCGGCCCCGTCCGTCAGGTTCACGCTGTTACTTGTGGCCACGATCATCAGCACTGCCAATACGCACCAACCAACGGGGCCAAGATCGATACCGATCGAATCCCAACGAGTGAACGAGATCTGGGTCTGCACGTCGGTGAGTGTGACCATCAACACAGCGAACAAGGTCGCTACGGTGAACTGCCCTGCCATCTTGGCCCGGGCTCTGAGACCAAGGTTACGTTCGCGCTTGACCTTGATCCAGTCGTCTAGGAATCCAACAGCCGCTGAGCCCACGATCGCAAAGATCACCAGAAGCCCGCTGCGGGTGTAGATGCCGTTGTAGAGATCGCTCACCATGTAAGCGATAACGATTCCGGCGATCAGTGCAATGCCGCCCATCGTGGGCGTACCGACCTTGGTCTCTCGGTGTAACTGAACGCCATCTTCTTGAATTGGTTGAGAAAAGCTGTGGGTGGTGAACCAGCCGATTAGGAAACGAGTACCGATGAGCGACACCACCAGTCCGACTGCGGTTGCGATGAGGAGTCTGATCATGTGGTGTCTGCCTCGAGCAGGTCGGATGCGACGTGTACGTCGTCGAATGGAAGCACATCGGTGCCGATCGTTTGCGTCTTTTCGTGACCTTTGCCGGCGATGAGCACCACGTCACCCGCAGCAGCATCGATGATGGCACGCTTGATGGCTGCCTTTCGGTCAGGCTCGATCACCACGGTGGCAGGTGCGGTAAAGCCTGTGAGCGCGTCGTTGATGATGGCCATGGGTTCTTCGGATCGAGGATTGTCACTCGTCAGATAAACACGATCGGCGCCAGCTTCTGCTGCTGCGGCCATGAGTGGACGTTTCTTCCGGTCGCGATCGCCGCCGCACCCGAACACAATGGAGAGCCGAGCACCGGGAGCTACGGCTCGCAACGTGGCGAGCGCTACCTCGATACTGTCGGGCGTGTGTGAGTAGTCAACGACAACTGTCGGTCGCTCATCGTTAGTTGCCCCAACCGTCTGCATTCGACCGGGCACGGAAGCCGCATCGGCAAGGCCGGTGACGATTTGAGGCTCGCTCAGTCCGAGCAGGCGAGCCGCCTCGGCTGCCATAAGTGCGTTAGCAACGTTCATCCGGCCCGGCAATGGCACCCATGTTTCATGGTTTCGCCATGTGAAGCGGGTCCCAGCCAGCGATTCGTGATGGATCCTGATGTCGTGCAACGACACGCGAACTGCGTCCGGTCGTTCGTCAGCCAGACGCACGCCCCATGGATCGTCGACGTTGATGATCTCTGCTTGGGCTCGACCGTCGAAGAGTTGCTTCTTGGCCTCGAAGTACGCATCCATAGTGCGGTGGTAGTCAAGGTGGTCTGGTGTGAGATTTGAGAACGCGGCAACCGCAAACTGGGTGGCATCGACCCGGCCCTGATCGAGTGCATGCGAGCTGACTTCGAGCGCGATCACGTCGCCGCCGTCGTCGACCAAAGAACGGAATTGCCGTTGGAGATCGGGACTCTCTGGTGTGGTGTGCACGCCACCGAGCGTGCCGATCACAGCACACCGTCGGCCTGCTGAGTTCACGATGCTGTGAAGCAACTGGGTGGTCGTGGTTTTGCCATTCGTGCCGGTTATGCCGAAGACGGCAAGGGATCGACTCGGGTGCCCATGCACAATCGCTGCAGCGTGGGCCATTGTCTGGCGGACACTCGGTGTCAGAATCTGCGGCCGATCGGTCTGGACCGCATGTTGCACGAGCACAGCTTCAGCACCTTGTGCTAACGCAGCATCGACAAAGTCGTGACCATCGACGGTCAGTCCAGGCACGGCACAAAAGATCGCACCCGGAGCGGCTGCGCGTGAATCGTGCACAACATCGGTGATCTCGACGTTCCGGTTCGCAGGGTTGCGAGTCGGGTCTGCAAATCCCGTCAGACCGAGAGACATGACCGAGGCGAGTTCCCGAACTAGTTCCTCGAGCCGCATATCAGCCCTCCGGCTCCAACTCAAAGCTGTCTCCTGCGCCACCATCGCTCTGCCCCTCTGGTTCGACGCCGACTGACGCAGCTGCAGGTGCTGCTGGGTCAGGAGCGGTTGGGCTTGCGACCGCAAGCGTGGCGACTTCGCTTACGACACGTTCCTGAGCACCAGGCGCAGCAAATTGGGGTTTAACGAAAGCCTGGCCGGCAGCGATCGCTGGAGGCGGGGCAATGCCAAAATGGCGCACGGCGTAGGAGGCGATGTCGGCAAACGCCGGTGCGGAAAC
>DNHM01000486.1 GCA_003485885.1 Acidimicrobiaceae bacterium | reverse complement strand
CGACGAGTTCGCAGAACATGTGCCAGCCATCCCTGCTGCCACCACTGTCGAGTGGGTTGCGGGCAACCACTCCCCCAAAGGCACCGACGAAATCGTCGAGCTCGTTCGCACCTACCTGGGGTACTGACCGGCAGGCTCGATACTTCGCCAACTACGGTCCGATCATGTCGAACATCGAAGATGTAAAGAGTTTCCTGGCCTCCGAAACCGGATTGGCAACCGTAAGCACGACTCAGGCCGACGGCCGGGTTTTGTCAAGTGTCGTCAACTGTGGCGTGATCAATCATCCGGTGCACGGCCAGCCGTGTGTCGCCTTGGTGTCTCGAGGAAGTGCTGCTCGTGTCGGCCACGTGCGCCGGGGCTCCCATGTCACGGTGTCGGCTCGCCGAGGCTGGAACTGGGTCGCTGCAACTGGCCCTGCGGACCTCATTGGGCCCCATAACCTCCCGGACAACTACGACGCCGATCAGCTTCGACTGCTGCTTCGTGAGATCTATCAGGCCGCTGGCGGCACCCATGACGACTATGACGAGTACGACCGGGCGATGGTCGAAGACGGCCGCATCGCCGTGCTCGTCGCCGCTGACCGCATCTTAGGCAATCACCCGCAGTCCTAGCCGCTCGAATTGTTACGTCCCCAGGGGAAGTAACAATTCAGATGGCCATCTCGACCACGTTGGCGGATCCGGCGCATTCGCAGCTGACGCCGAGGCTCGAGGCAACGGACCTGTCCGCGTGGTCGGCCACGAGAAGGTGGCACCTCGGTTCGCTCGGTACCGGGATACTTCTGGCTACAACCGTGTCATCAACCTCCGTCAGTTCGGCGGTGCCGCTACCGACCTCGCCAAAGCGACCGAAGGGCCATTCTTGCCAGAATCTGTGCTCGAGCCCGACACGACGTATCGAGACCAACTCACCGTGGAGATCGGTAACCACGGATGCCGAGTTGTTCGTGCTAACCCATGGCCTGCCGATCGCTGGCATCGGCCGCATCCGCACCTGCTGATCACCGTTGCCGAGACGCTAGAGAAGCTGGTTGCCGATGTAGTCGACGCGATGAATAGCGGCGCGGCCGTCGGCGAATTTGTGATTTCTGGCGAAGTCCCCGAGACCACGTTCGTCCTCGACCTCGAGGGCTCGTCATCGGCCTGGCCGGCCATGATCGCTTCGTTGGTGAATGCTCAGAAGTTGGCCGTTTCGAAGGCCACGAGCAGACGGGCCTCGATTTCGATCGGCGGACGTAACCAGCGAATTTCTGGGAAGCGGCAACCGACGAGATTGGGATCACTGGGTCAGCCCTGATCGAGCTAACCCTGACTGGCTTAACCACCCAGGCCAGCGGCGATCGCTGCCTGGAGCTGCACCGGATCAACACCACAATCAACTCCGGCCTGAGCGACCAGTCCAAGCGACGCCGCGTCGCCTGCCAGCAGGTTTGGCACAAGAATGCCCTCGCCACCAGCTCGTTCATAGGAGGTCACAATGGTGCAGTGGGCCGCGTTCCCCTCGATGCCTGCATCGGTGAGCAGGCCAAACAGAGCGGGTGCGAAGGTGCCTGCAGGCGCTTCATCGGGGAAGTCTGCCGGGTCGAGCAGTGAACCCTCTTCCTCGGGAACTGTCGTGGCAGTCGGTGTCGGATCACCAGCCGCCGGTGTTGGTGCAGGCGTGGGCGTTGGGGCTGGTGTCGGCGCCGGCGTTGGTGTCGGCACGGGTGTGGGTGTCGGAAGTGCTACCGCGGCATACGACACCGTGTCAGCGGAGCCGGATGATGTATCGGCTGACGCATACAGACCAACCCCGGCCGCTGCGAACGCAACTGCGCCGATACCAGCAAGCAACGTCTGATCGCTGGGCATCGGCGCTGCCAACTTCACCGCCTGGCCTGGATTGGACTGTGCAGCGGTGCCCAGCCAACCCTTGCTATCGACCCACACCATCATTGGTGGCATGACAACCAAGGCCGCCAACAGAGCTATGGCAACGTTCAGCGTCACGATCAGGCCGAAGTCACGAAGCAATGGCAGCGGCGACACCATCAACACGGCAAAGCCCCCGATGGTGGTGACCGCCGAGGTGAAGAAGGCACGGCCGGTTCGGCCTGCGGCAGTGTCGCTCGCCTCACGGGGTGACAAGCCGCTCTCGCGTTCCTCGAGATAACGGCCAAAGATCAGTACCGAGAACTCGGTGCATGTCGCTATCACCAGCGGGCCGGACACCGTCGTGAGCGGGCTGAGCTCGATACCGAGCAGACCCACGATCAACGACGAGGCGCCAACCGCGAGGAACACCGGCACGAGTGCAAGCATCGCTCGGCTAAAGCTGCGGAACCGGAACACCAGGAACAGCCCGACGAGACACAACGCCAGGTAGGTGAGCGCCGCCCGATTCGACGAAAGGTTCTCAAGCAGCCCGATGCCGACCGTCGCCAATCCTGCTGGTGTGGCGGTGACGGCCTCCTGGTCAGGCCCAAGGTCGGTGAGCAGGATGCTGTCGGCTTCGATGTCAAGCGCAGCGATGCGGGTAGCGAGATCAGCTTTCAATTCGTCGACGGTTACTGCCCGCTGCTCGAGGCTGGCCGGAGCCAGTCGCAAGTTGATCTGAGCCGCAGTCTGGTCGGGCGACACCAGCACTCGGGCGATGTCGAGCGGCATCAGATCGCCCGAGTCAGCAATGTCGACCTCGGTCGGAGCGATCACCGTGGCGCCATCAATGTCGATGATTTTTGCCAATGCGTTCACCAAGCTGGATGATGCGACGACAGCGCCGTCGTCGCGGGTTTCGGCAGCGATCGTGAAGTCGTGGATCAGGTCGATCACGTTCTGGTCGTAGACGTTGTTGGCCTTGACGATGACGCCCAACGTGGTGGCGAACCCGGTTTCACTCTCGAGTCGCTCGATGTCGGCTACGACCTCGCTG
>DNHM01000290.1 GCA_003485885.1 Acidimicrobiaceae bacterium | reverse complement strand
CCGGCGTCCAGACCGGAGATCGACGAGGCAAAACCGTCGGTCGGTCCACCCACGATCTCACCATCGGTATCGATCTTGATGCCAGCCCAGGGGAAGAAAGCACACGCCACAAGAAAGATTCCTACCAGGGCAATCAGCAAGTACAGGGGCGTGCGGACTGCAACGGCGCCGCGGCCCGGGCGATCATCCAAGTTGGCCATCGTCTCTACCTCTGCTGCGCTCACGTTACGGATCGTAGTGCAAGATTTCGCAGGGCCAGATGTAGCAGCGCACGGGATTCGTAACGCACGGGTTCAGCAGCGCACTGTTTCACTCGCCTTTACTCGCGTTTACTCGCGCAAGACGCGGCGGAGCCCCAGGACATTTGCCTGGGGCTCCGACGTTAATTGTTCTTCTTAGGGAAGACCTCTGTACACATCCACGACGTGTTACTCAAACAATGTTGTTTGCACAGCGTGGGGTGCTGGAGAGGCCGGCTCCTGTCTTTTCTAGGTCAAGCGGGACAAGCTCTCGACAACAGGGGGCCGGGGTGAAGTGGCAGAAATTTACCAACCAGTCCAGCGGCTAGCTAGTAGCCACTCACCTCCGAAGTCCCAAGCGAACATCTAAGTGGTTCTGTAATTTGGACCACCTCCTTTCCTCGGTATGAAGAGTAAATCACACATCGCACTGCCGATGCAGGTAGTTTCGGGCGATTTCTCAAATCTTTAGGATGAGCTGCATTGCAGGCACGAAATCAGTTGCTGTCGGAGGGGTCCTGAGCGTCTGAGTCAAGAACCACCGACGGGCCGAGGGCCCCAATCGAGGCAAGGTACTGGTTGCTGAGTTCGAGGACCACCACCACATCAACCGGCAGTGTCGGGTCATTTGTGTCGTGCAGATGCTGGAGCACGAAGTCGACGGCCTCGTCTTCGTGTGCAACCACGGTTTCACCCGTCACTGCTGCCGTCATGGCGATCTCATCGACGCCTCCATACGTCGCCATGCCCGCCCGGCGGAAAAATGCCAGGTGAAGGTCAAGCAAATAGGTCAGCTGATCGCGATTGAGTCGCTGGTTGACCTCGTCAGGGAGTTTCCCTGCTGCAAAATCGCCGGCCTCTTCGATGTCATAGACCGCGGCGCCTTCCGTCACGCTGAGTCGAGTTGTAACCCACCACCAGCTTCCGGCTGCAGACCCAACAATGATCACGACAGCAACGGCGATGAAAAAGATCACGGACCCATGTGTAGCTCGAACGTTGAAGAAAAAGGCGAATGACCTCGCCGAAGCGAGGCCATTCGTTCAAATTACTTGCCGCACAGCGACGACGAGAGGCGGACTAGCCTCACCATTTCAGACTCGCCGGGACCGCAGAGCACACAGCTCAGACAGCCACAGCGAAGCGGACTACCCTCAGATACCGATGCGCTGAGCCAGGAGCTCGCGATGGTACGTGGGGTCACCGAACAGCAGCTCGGAGCTCTTGGCACGCTTGAAGTACAAGTGCGCTGGGTGCTCCCAGGTGAAGCCGATGCCACCATGGATCTGGATGTTCTCAGCCGCTGCGTGGAAGTACGCCTCGCTGCAGTAGGCCTTGGCCAAGCTGGCCACAGACGGCAGCTCGTCATTCATTTCACTTGCGGCCCAGCCTGCGTAGTACGCAGCGGACTTAGCCGATTCGACTTCGAGGAGCATGTCAGCACACTTGTGCTTGATGGCCTGGAAGCTGCCGATTGGGCGACCAAACTGGACTCGGACCTTGGCATAGTCAACCGCCATGTCGAGACACATCTGGGCGCCACCGACCTGCTCGGCGGCGAGGCCGACCGCAGCAAGATCGAGCACACGCTCGAGGATGTCCCAGCCGCCACCATCGGTACCGATAAGTGTTGCTGGTGTGTTGTCGAAGGTCAGACGAGCTTGTTTACGGGTCTGATCCATGGTGGACAGGTTCACACGTGCCATGCCGGCAGCGTCGCCTTCGACTGCGAACACGCTCACGCCTGCGGCGGTGCGAGCTGCAACCAGAACGAGGTTGGCGATGTGACCGTCGAGGACGTACATCTTGGTGCCGCTGAGTGTCCAGCTGTCACCACCACCGCTGGCCTGCATTGCGATGCCGTCGGCGTTCCACTTGCCGCTTTCTTCGCTGAGAGCGAGGGTGGCAATAGTTTCACCGCTGGCAATACCAGGCAAGTGAGCAGCCATTGCGGCTTCGTCGCCGCTATGGATCAGCGTGTTGGCTGCAAGCACGACCGACGAGAAGAATGGAGCGCACAACAGTGAGCGGCCCATCTCCTCAAGCACGATGATGAGCTCGACGTAGCCGAATCCCTGGCCGCCATGGGCCTCGGGGATGATCAGCGACTGAAGACCAAGTTGCTCAGCCATCTGGGACCAGACAGCGGTGTCATAACCATTGTCGGTGTCCATCAGCCGGCGAACTTCTTCTTCGCTCGACTTCTCTTCTAGAAACGAACGAACGAAATCCCGGAGCTGATCTTGTTCTTCGGTGAATGCAAAGTTCACGTGTAGTAACCCTCTTGTGGTCTGTGCGCGATAACGCACTGGTTGGTCTCATTGCATTGAGTGACACAGTTTTAGTCGCTCGGACACCCTCAACCCAACCTGAGTCGGACTTTGATTTGGTGCGGGACCAACCTGCCTCATATTTGGGGGGCCTCGCGAGGGCGCCTGCCCGAGATCCGCGCCTGCGGCAAGCCCCAACGTTCTAGAGTCGCGACATGACCGATGCGCATGAACACAGCACGAACTTGAGTGGAACCGTCGAGCACTACTGCGGAGCAGCCCACATTGGGGTGAACCCGGCCGCCGATGCCGGACCCACGCTGCATTACAAGGACCACCAGACGGAGATCCATCGGGTCGTGGTCGGCGACTACGAGAACAATGTCTTCATCGTGCGGTGTCGTGACACCGGCGATGCGGTCCTTATTGACGCAGCCAACGAACATGACCGTCTACTCGAACTGTCCCGCAACCTCGGGGTGCGCACCGTGATCGAGACACACGGTCATCACGACCACATCGGTGCAGTCACCGAGATGCGCAACGCTGGGTACAACGTGCATGTCACCAGTGAAGACGCGCACATGTTGCCGTCGTATGACCAGCTCATCGAGAACGAACAGATCTTCGAGATCGGCAAACTTCGACTGCGCTCCATCAAGACACCCGGCCACACCGATGGTTCGGTGTCGTTCGAGCTGCTCCACTCCCCCGTCTTGTTCACCGGTGACACCTTGTTTCCCGGTGGCCCTGGCAACACAAAGTTCGGTGGCGACTTCGACACGATCATCACCACGATCGACGAACTCATGTTTTCGCCGTTCTCGGCCGACACCATCGTCATGCCGGGGCACGGCGACGACACAACCATTGGAGCCGAACGGCCGTCGTTGCAAACGTGGATCGATCGTGGCTGGTAGAAGTCGTTCGATGAGTGCTGTCGCAGCCGATGACCGCCCCTTTGATTTCACGCCCGTACGGACGAGCGACCTGCCACTGACACCCACCCGAGATCGCAACATCGCCGCCACCGCATGGACTCAAGCTCCTTCAGAGTTGCTCGGATTGGGAGAGCCGCTTGGCATCAGCGCCGAGGCGACTGCTTACAAACGACGTATTGGTTATTGGTTGTTATGGCGAGCTGGTCCAGCGCGTGGGCCAGCGCTCTACCTTGCTATCGACAGCAGGGACCTCAATCGATCACACCTGTTCGAGCTCACGGCCTCGGGCGAGCACACCGGCACAGGTCCGAGCGGTGCTGTGCACACCCGCTTTCGGGCGTGGAAAGAAGACCTTCTCGGCCGTTGATACGCCTCTGGCTGCGACCGCGGCTCCGATGTTTGATCCACCGTTTTCGTCGCGGACCTCGATGAGTTTCGTCGGGGACCGCGATG
>DNHM01000380.1:2034-3563 GCA_003485885.1 Acidimicrobiaceae bacterium | reverse complement strand
TCAGAATCACCCTCAGAATCACCCCCAGAATCGACCTCAGAAGTGTTCTCGGCGGGGCCAATATCGGCGCTGGCTAGGTCCGCCATCAGGACATTGTCAGTGACCTCTGGAGTGGACGAATCGACGATTTGAATGCCGACTGCGAGCGGGTTCAAAATGGTGTTGCCAACTATCCGGCCTGTGGCCTCATCACGCGAAACGATGGCCGCAGCCGTAGCGTTCGAGATCTCGTTTCCTTCAATAGATGGAGCTGCCGAATCACCAACCTGAATGGCAACCGTCTGACCGTTTAGTACGTTGTCGACCAAGCTGCTCGAGGCGTTCTCGATGATCGAAACCGCCGTCTCGCCACCAGTGATTGTGTTGCCTTCCAACAAACCTTTGGCCTCGCCAGCGGAACCAATACCGAGCCCGGCATCGACAATCGTGTTCGACCGAATGACCACATTGCCGTCCGAACGGATGACGATGCCAGCCGCTGCTGGCCGCAGAATGTCATTGCCTTCGATCAATGGCGAGGCGTGATCCTCGAGCTGCACAGCGATCTGGGGATCAACGAACATGCTGTTTAAAAGTTGCCCTGCACCCATCTCACGGTAAGAGACACTGACCTCCGCGTTCTCGACTGACAACCCTTTGATTTCCGGTTTGGCTTCCCCCTCGACCAGCACTCCGACCGTTTGTTCACCAGTCATCACCGTGTCGATAAACGACCCACCCGACTGCTCGCGGTGCACAATACCGACGCTGCCGGTGTCGACCAGAACGTTGGCTAAAGCGGTCGGCATGGCCGAACCTGCAACCTGTATTCCGACTTCCGTGGCAGTGATAGTTGATGCCGTGATGGTCGGCGTCGCCGAGTCGATCATCGAGATACCAACCGTCTGATCGCTGATCTCATTGTTGTCGAGTCGAGGAGCTGCTTCACCTTGAATTGCAATACCGACCTCGCCGTTCTGGCGGACTTCGTTGTTGTCGATCTGCGCGGTTGTCGTGCCAAGTAGGACTATGCCCACAGCGGTATTTTCAGCAACGACATTCTCGGTCACCCGGGGATTGGATTCCTCGCTCAGCTGAATGCCGAATTCATTTCGGACCACGGAATTTGACTGGGCGAGACCGCCCGCTTCGCCGACAAAACACAGACCACATGCGCCGTTTTCCGCAATGTTGTTTCCAATGATTGTGGGGGTCAGACCTCCCGCAACGGTGATGCCTCCAATGGCATTACCGGTGACTCCTGAGTTCACAATCCGGCTTGCCCCAACAGGTGCAACTTCGGCGGGACGGTCTCCCGTTGTGCCGTCTTCGTTTACCACCCCGTCACTCAACAAGATGCCGTTGCCCCCACCGGTGTCCTCGTCACCTCGGCCCCCGCTGACCATCACATCTTCAATGTCAATGGGGGCGCCGAACGCCAGAATGACCGAGGAACTGGACTCTCCGACGTGTTGCACCGTGAGGTCACGCAAGGTCAACTTTCCTTCACCAAACACTGCGATAGCGGCATCAGCCGCCGTCGATTGGAT
>DNHM01000380.1:0-1932 GCA_003485885.1 Acidimicrobiaceae bacterium | reverse complement strand
TGCGGGTGCGGCCAGGATGGTGTTGTTGTCGTCAGGCCCCGCAAGCACGTCGCTGCGCTCGCGTGTTCCCCCAAACCGAATCGTCGATACCAGATACGAACTGAGGAGGCTTTGATTGTCTAGTTGAGCGAGTTCTTCGTCTACCAAAGCCTGCAATCCATCGAGATCACACAGTGTCGAATTCTGGTTGGCGATCTCGGCGATGATCTGCGCCACGTCGTTCTGGAACCCGGCAAGCCCTTTGATTTTCTCTTGGGCGAGGAAGTCCTGGGGGCTGATATCGCCAAGACTGCCAACGAACGTTTCGAGGCGGGCGGTCACCTGCTGAGCACCTGACCGACACTCTTCTTCGACGGTTGATGGAGGGGCTTCGCCCAACGGCTGCGATGTGGCTGCTCCGGCAAGCCCCCCGCCACTGTTGTTTGCGGCAGCGACACCATCACTCCCGCTGCATCCCGCGGCCAGCAAGAGAAAAAGTACTAACCCGAAAAACTTGCCCGTCCCCATGATGCCCACTCCAGCAGCCTAATGGCGATATCAACCTCGCCTGGGCGTCTGCTCAGGTTGCCGTGCACCACCCTCATCACTACATGTTCACTCGTTCGATGACCCAACGTTGATCGACCCGGGGTCCACAGGGCGAGCCAGCAGAATGAGCAGGGCCGCGGCGATCGTGGCAATGCCGGTGATGACAAACGGGGTGCGGTATGAGCCGGTGGAGTCTTCGGCCCAGCCGACCAGGAACGGGCCGAATCCGCTTCCGATTTGGGTCATCAGGGTCATAACACCAAGGACTGAGCCAAGTGATACGAAGCCGAAGATCTCGGCAGTCAGAAGCGTCTGCAACATGTAGACGTTCCCGATTGTGAACCCGACGATCAGCACAAATACATAGGTTGCCACCTGGTTCTCGATCAGGGTCGCACCGATTACCGCAAGGCCTTGGACGACGATGACCAGGAACGTCAGCATCCGTTTGTCCATGCCATCGGCAAATCGTCCGACGATCAGCCGGGCCACGATCGAGCCGAACGCAGTAGTACTGAGCGCGAGCGCTGCGGCATTTCGTGAGCCCAAGCGGTCCTCGAGGAAGGCAATTTGGTGCAGCAGGAAGCCGGTTTGTGCAAGCAACACGATCACGAAACCAATGGCAAGCGCCCAGAACGATCGGGTCCGCATGGCCTGGCCTCGGGTCCATGACCGCAGCTGCACGTCGTCGCCTAGTGCTGCGTTCGTAATCGTTTCGTCGGGTGCGCCGGCATCGGCTTCGAGCCCAACCGACGCAGGGTCGCCAACGAGTACAAACAGTGACACCGGCAAGGCGACCACCAGCAGGATGGCAGCCAGGATCGGCGCAGCCAGGTCAACCCCTCCCCGACCGACCAGCCAGGTACCGACGGGGGCCAGCACCATGCCGCCGAGACTGATACCGGTGAAGGTGATGCTCATCGCCCATGCCCGGCGGGTCACGAACCATCGCGACATGAGCGCATTGATCGCAATGGCGCCCGAAAGTCCGAAAGCCACCGCCTGGCCGGTGTAGGCCAGATAAAGATGCCACGGTTCGGTGATCAGCATGAGCGACGCCACCGACGCCGACATGAGCACGATGCCCGCGGTGATGTACCGAGTCGGTCCGACCCGATCGATCGCAGGACCGATCACGAATCCGGATAGCCCGCCAACAATGAAGAACATGCCGGTGGCCCCAGACACGGTGGCATTCGACCAACCGTTTTCTTCCTGCAGCGGCCGCAGGAACACCGCCAAGCCGTAATACCCAACGCCGATCGTGACGAACATCAAGACTGCGGCGCCAGCCACGATCCACCATGCGTAGTGGACCCGCTCGGGAAGCAGCCGCATCGCTACCGGCCGTCGCTCATTCCAGATTACCGGTGCTGCCATAACCGACAACGTAGACGCACCACG
>DNHM01000547.1 GCA_003485885.1 Acidimicrobiaceae bacterium | reverse complement strand
TCGGTTGGGTCTTCGTCTTCTAGAACCATGTGAGCTGGCTCACGCATTCCGGCGCATGGACCCCGACGAGGCCGGCGCTTGTCTTGTTTTCGCCTACCTGGTGAAACTGGCCACCGTCTCTAGTGGCTCGCGCGTCATACGCACGGTGTTGATGTGGGCGTCGGCGTCTTCGTAGCCGAACGACAAACCACACAGAATCTCGTTGTCTTCAGGCATGTCGACCATGGCACGCACCGAGTCGGGGTAATTGGCCAGCGAACCCTGAGCGATACACCCGAGTCCCTTCTCGACCATGACCAGCATCACCGACTGCAACAAGATGCCGACATCGAGAGCTTGCGGGAACTGGAAACTACGGGGCATCGAGAAGAAGGCCACGTGGGGCGCTCCAAAGAACTCGAAGTTCTTCCGGGCGATCGCTAGCCGGCCATCTTTGTCGTGGCGCTCGACGCCCATGGTTTCGTAATACCCGAATCCGCACGCCCGGCGGCGATCGAGGTACGGACCTTCCATCTTGGCATTGGCAGGAAAGCCTCGGTCCTGGGCGACACCGTCGTCGAAGTTGGCGCACAGTTCATCGCGCAAGCGGTTGCACGCATCGCCTGATACGACGGCCACGTGCCACGGCTGAGTGTTGGTTCCCGAAGCCGCCAAACGGGCGACGTCGAACACCTCTCTGATCAGCTCTTCGGGCACGGCATCGGGCAGGTAACCACGGACGGAGTAACGGGTACGCAAGGCGTCAGACACATTCACCCTGCCATTGTGTCATCCCGCCATTGCGTTCCGGCTACCCGTGAAGCACCAAACTGCGCAACAATTGGTTTCACATCATTCAAGGAGGATGCACGTGGACTATGTGGCTCCAACCACCATCGAGGACGCCGTCGGGGCGCTGTCGTCAACGCCCGAATCGCGAGTTTTCGCTGGCGCTACCGATCTCATTCCCCAGATTCGCTCTGGCCGCCCCGAACCTGGCTTACTCGTCGACCTGAAACGCATCGAGCGGCTTACCGCCGTGACCGAAGGCGCCAACGCTTGGACTATTGGCGCAGCGGCGCCCACCAGTCTTCTCACCGAGGACCCCGGCTTCTCCAACCAGTTCCCTGGACTCAGCGAAGCCGCAGGACTCATTGGTTCGGATCAGATACAGAACCGCTCGAGTCTGGGCGGCAATTTGTGCAACGCATCGCCCGCTGCTGACTCGGTGCCGGCAATGTTGGTGAACGAAGCCCGCGCTGTTGTTGCGACTGCCGGCGGCACCCGCACCGTCGGTGTCGGTGAAATAGCGACCGGGCCAGGCCGAACCTCGCTTGCACCTGGCGAGTTCATCGTTGAATTCGAAGTCGACAAACCTCCCGCACACTCCGGCGACGCGTACCTCCGCATGACCCCTCGCACTGAGATGGATATCGCCGTTGTCGGTGTCGGCGTTCGCATCACGCTCGATGCTGATGGCAACTGTGCCGAAGCTCGCATCGCTGTTGGGGCAGTCGCACCGACCGCTCGCCGAGTAGCCGATGCCGAGGCAGCCCTTGTTGGCCAGCCCATCAACGACGACACACTCGCCGCAGTGGCACGAGCTGCGAGCGCTGCGTGTGACCCCATCGACGACAAACGGGGCACAATTGCGTATCGCAAGCAAGTTACGGGTGTCCTGGCCAAACGAGCCGTCACGATCGCTGCGGCACGGGCCGCAGGCGAAGACACCGAAAATGCAGCAACCACGAACGGAGCCCACTGATGAGCCGCACCCATATCAATTGCACGATCAACGGCGACCAGACCGACTTCCTCAGTGAGTCCGGCGGGTCATTACTGAATGCACTTCGCGATGACGTCGGCCTGATGGGCGTCAAAGAAGGCTGCGGCACCGGTGACTGCGGTGCTTGTTCAGTGCTCATGGACGACCGGGTTACCTGTGCATGTCTCATCTTCGCTCCCGAAGCCGAAGGCCGCACCATCGTCACCATCGAAGGTCTCGCAAACGCCGACGAACTTCATCCGCTGCAGCAGTGTTTCCTCGAAGGTGCCGCTCTGCAATGCGGCATCTGCACTCCCGGTTTCCTCATGGCAGCCAAAGCGTTGCTCGACAAGAACCCTCACCCGACCGAGACCGAAGTCCGCTACGCCCTAGCGGGCAACCTCTGCCGGTGTACCGGCTATGACAAGATTATTCGAGCCGTGCTCGATGCCGCCGAAGGCATGCGAGCCAGCGCACAGACTGGAGATGCAGCATGACCATGATCGAAGAATCCCCAACCGGAGCACCGAGTTACAAGTGGGTCGGCAGCCGCTCAGTCCGACCCGATGGGCTCGACAAAGTCACCGGCAAGGCTCGTTTCGGTGCCGACCTGACACTTCCAGGCATGCTTGAAGGAGCCGTTGCTCGGTCGCCACATGCTCACGCTCGGATCGTGTCGATTGATACGTCCGCAGCCGAAGCCATGGCTGGTGTACATGCCGTGATTACCGCTGCAGACCTACCCGACCTGGCCGAAGCCGGTGCCAAAGCCGACGACGTCTTCATGTCCGAGAAGATCCTGGCTCGGAAAAAGGTCCTGTGGGAAGGCCACCCAGTTGCAGCCGTCGCTGCGACCAGCCGCGAGATCGCACGAGCTGCCGTTGCTGCAATCGAGGTTGTCTACGAACAGCTCCCCCACGTGCTCACCGTCGACGAAGCACTTGCCGACGGCGCCCCGATCTTGCATGACGCGATGATCACACGTGGTGTTGATCCGGCACCAGAAACTGCTTCGAACGCGGCGTCTCGTGTGGTCCACGAACGTGGCGATCTCGATCAGGGTTTCGCCGATGCCGACGTGGTACTCGAACGTGAGTACACCACCAAACCCGTTCACCAGGGGTACATCGAGCCCCACGCCTGTGTTGCCGACGCTGGCCAGGACGGACGAGCCAACCTGTTCGTCTCGTCGCAAGGTCACTTCTCGCTCCGGGCCATGACCGCCACAACCTTGGGGATGGAACCATCAGCACTTGTCGTTGAAGCAGCCGAAATCGGTGGCGGCTTTGGCGGCAAGACCACGATCTATCTCGAGCCCCTCGCGGTTCGGTTGTCGTCCAAAGCTGGTCGCCCTGTTCGTCTGGTCATGGGTCGCGACGAAGTCTTCAAGGCCACCGGTCCGACCTCAGGCTCACGCATGAAGATCAAGATGGGCGTGACCAACGATGGCAAGATGACCGCCGCCCAAGTCTGGATGGCATTCGAGGCTGGCGCCTTCCCTGGCTCGCCTGT
>DNHM01000453.1 GCA_003485885.1 Acidimicrobiaceae bacterium | reverse complement strand
ACACGCCAAGCTCGACCAGCTACGGGCCCAGACCGAAGCCGGTGAAGTCGGCTTGCGAGTCGCCCAGACCTACCCAGCCGCACAAGCTTCCGGAGCCCACGCTCGACTCGAAGCCGGCGGTACTCGCGGCCGTTGCGTCATCGAGTTCGACTGACACTCTGAGAAAAGGAGCTCGCGTCTTACCGCCTCTACCGCCGGAGAACTCTCTACCGCCGGAGAACCATGGTGCCGCTAGATCGACGAGCTGATCAACGCGTCCAGAATCCAAGCCAGGCCCTACGATACGTTCGCACTATGAGACACCAACGAGAACCAGTCATTCGTGGGTTTTCCGTTTTTGCACTCACGTCGATACTTGTCGCTGTTGTATTCGTTCTGACCGACCATCGTCGTGATCTGGTCGGCGTTACCGCGGGAACCAATGGGCCAGCCCTGATCACAACCATCGCGCGCCTCGGGTTGCTCGGCTTCACCGTCACATTGGTAATCCTTTGGCCGCAACGTCCGTCGCTCACCAGATCACCACTGACATTTGCCATTGGTAGCTATGTCCTCTACATCGCCGCAGGTGTGTTGTGGAGTCCCGACCCGTCATTCACACTTCACAAGCTTGTTGTCCTTACGACGGTCGGTATCACCGCGTTTTGTATCGCTCAGGTTTTCGACCTTGACCAAATCACCGATCTCATCCTCGTCATCCTGGTCGGATATCTTGTACTAGGAGCGGCCTATGAAATATCGAGTGGAAGTGTGCAACTCCGCAGCGACTATCGCTTCGAGGGGACGACGCACGCCAACCAGAACGGTCTCTTCGCTGCGATCGTTGCATTGATTTCGGGGACTCGACTCTTCTTGTCACACGATTCGCGCAGCCTTCGCAGAACGTATTGGTTACTGCTGATCGGATCGATCGCTGTTACTGCGATAACTATGTCGCGCACAGCGATGATCAGTCTCGCCGCAGCCGTGCTGATCATAACTGCGCTGCAGATGACCATCAGGACCTCGTCGGCCAGAATGCCTCTCGGCGCCTTTGTTTCGACAGCAGCCATCGCCAGCGCTGTGGCACTCGTCGTCCTCCGTGGCCCTCGCAGGGGGGACCTGAGCTCCTTCGGCGAACGCAGTGTCATATGGGAGCCACTCTGGGGAGCGGTACAAGAACGCCCCATCCATGGCTACGGCCATCTGGGCTACTGGGTAAGCGTCCCCAGCGGGCGAGTTAACAATGCTCACAGTGTGTATCTCGACCTCCTTCTCGATGGTGGGCTGATTGCGCTAGCGCTCGTGTTGCTGATTTTGGGGCTAACGATCGCCAAGCTGCTCACTGCTACCCGCCACGGAGCTGGTGCCAACACAGTTTTCTGTCTCGCGTTCATCTGCTTCTTGATCGTGCACGGCCTGGCCGAGTCATCATGGAGCCGCCCGATGATTGGGTTGCTCTTCCTGAGCTGCGTGGTCGCGCGTGTTGCCGTTCCTGGGCCGTCCCGCTCGTCGTACTCGTCCTCACCCGCGAGGTAGGACGGAGACCGTCCTTAGCAAAGGAGAGCCGACATTGCTCGTGGTCGCATTTCTGATCGAGCGACACTGCCGTCGTCACTCTTCACGGCTCGCAGCCGGCGGTACTCGCGGCCGTTGCGTCATCGAATTCGACTAGGACAACTTCTCTACGGCTCGACGGTGATGTTGATGGTGTCGAAAATTTTGAGCGCCGTGTGAAAGCCGTCACCGAGTTGCACACAAAGACTGTGCTCACCAGGTTCAAGTTCGACCATGGTTTCGGCGGCGCCCGATCCAACGTGCAGATGTAGATCGTCGTCAGGAATCTGGGCGCTTGGCGGTTCGCACGAGTGGTCGATGATCACGTGGAAGTGCCCCTCGCCGTCTCGTACCCGGCCCTTGGGTGCGAGCTCAAAGTGTTCGGTCTCGACCACGACCCGAAACGGTGAAGTTACGACAGCACCGTCCTCCGGGCTGATAACCCGCATAACTGGAATGAGCGAGTCTCGGCCAACAAGCGCAGGACTGAGTCCCAAATCGGCCTTGCGAGAGCCGGTCGATGAGACGATCGATTCGTCGCCACAACCTGCCAGGCTGAACACAACAAGCACAGTCAGCACAGTCAGCACAGTGCGAAGGAAGTAGGAGATACTCATCGGACCCGCCTGGTTCAGCATTCGTTGACTCCGTTATTCACCACGTCGGCAACCGAAAATTTAGCGGGGATTGGCTGGTTGAGTGCAGCAAAGAAGTCATCCTATGGCTGAGTACCGCTGTTGGAATGAGCACCGATCAATGATCGGGTTACGGCTGCGGAAGCTGGCCGTCCAAGCAGGAAGCCTTGCAGCTTCGTACAACCGATGGATACGAGGTAGTCGAGCTCTTCGATGCGTTCGATACCTTCGGCGATTAGTTCCACGCCAAGCAGTCCTGCGAGGTCGCTGAGCACCGCCACGATGGCTTGACTCGTTACCGACTCATCGATTCGATTGATGAACTGGCGGTCGACTTTGACAATGTCGATGGGAAGACTTTGCAGGTAGGCGAACGATGAATAGCCGGTTCCGAAATCGTCGGCCGCGATTGCCAAGCCATGGGCGCGCAGCTGCTGCAGCGCCTGCTCTCTCGAGTCGAGGTCGGTGACAAGTCCCGACTCGGTCACCTCAAGGACGACGCTGCTCGGGGGGCAGCCCGTAGATGCCAATATGGCCTGTGTTCTCGGGACCAGATCGGGATGATTGATCGAACTCGACGAGGCGTTGATATGAACTGGCGGCACTTCCAGACCTGCGGCTCGCCAAACAACGATCTGTTCGCACGCCAACCGGAAGATGGTCGTATCAACGTCGGTTAACACACCAAGATCTTCGGCCACAGGCAGAAATTCCCCAGGGGACACCACACCATGTGATGGGCGACGCCACCGAGCTAGAGCCTCGAGTCCACAGAGCCGGTTGCCCTTGTCGCTCCAAATCGGCTGATAGAAGGGCACGATCTCGCCCTCGGTCAACGCAACACGAAAAGCCTCACGTAGCTCATCTCTCTGCTTCAGTTTCGCTCGCAATTCAGGACTGGAAGTGACGGCCACGCCGCGGCCTTCACTCTTCGCAGAGTAGAGCGCCGTATCGGCCTCATGCCGCAGATCCTCGGCGGCCACACCTGGTCGGGCAAGCACTGCGCCGACGCTGGCGCCACATACGATCGAGAGATCACGGAAGGTCAGTGGCGGGGCTAGGGCTGAGGCGTACTGCGATGCGATCGCTTCGAGCTCGCGCTCGTCGGCGACGTCGGGTATAACCACGAGGAACTCGTCACCGCCGAGTCGACCGACCCAGCATGCTCTCGTTCGAGCCAAGTTCAGCAGCCGCTGGGACTGCATCACCAGTACCTCATCACCAGCTCGATGACCATGGGTGTCGTTCACCTGCTTGAACCCATCGAGATCCAGAAACAGGAGGCCGACTTGGGTGTCTACAGATCCCGCTGCGGCAGCGGTGTCTGACTTCTCGAGGATCGCTCGGCGATTCAGCAGGCCCGTCAAGTGGTCATGATGTGCCTGGTATTCGAGTTGTTTGTTGGCGTCAGCCCGAGCCTGCACCAGCGCGGCAAGACCAAAGGCCGATCGGGCCTCGGGCCCAGTGGGAACGGAGGCCCCGGCGACGAGCGGAACCACCCACAGCGGTTTCGGTGCTGACCTCGACTCATGAATTGGGAGGGCGCCATTCCCCGGATCCACCGTGGTGAACGCGAAGCGGGGTTCGCCGTCGGCATCGATACCGAGCAATAACGCTGTGCGACGTAGGCTGTCCTCCAACGGCTGACCTTGTGCCACGTTCTCAAGCACCTCCGATTCAAGGCGTTGGAATGTGGCTGCACGGGCGAGTCGATCGTTCATGTCATCGAACGCAGCGGCGAGTTGTCCTACCTCGTCGGAGCCCCGGACCATGGGCAAGGTCGGTTCCGGAAATTCGCCGTGAGCGAGCGATTGCGCCTGTTGGGTAATCAACCGCACCCGACGCACCAACCGGTAGGACACCAACACTGTCACCACGATCGCAAACAGCAGTACAAGCGCAATAGCAATGATCGTTGTTCGGCGGGAGGCGAAGGCCTGTTCTTCATCGGCCACAAACGCCAGGAGAATCCGATCGACCTCGCTGCTGACGGTGGTGTCTAACGTTGCCAGCCAGTCGTTGCTGATTGCTGCCCACTCCTCTAGTGAGAGTTCGGGTACGTCGAAGCTGAGCATGTGCGCCTCGCGTGCAGCAGCGAGCTCAGCGGGAACGTCGAGACCTTGTTGGAGATCAAACGCAGTATGGCGAAGTAGCTCGTCGCCCGATGCAATCGCCTGCACCACGCTCGAGTGTTGACCCGGCGCCCAACTGCCGTACTCCAGCGCCAGGTTGAGTCCGAGTCGTTCGTCAAGGTGTGCGGACCGGGCCTCGATCAGCGACACCAGTTCAATGAGTTCGGACGCTTGACCGGTGTCGGTCCCGGAAGAGGCGCTGCGGTTGAGTGCGGTCAGCAGGCAGCGGCGGATCACGCTGTAACGATCGGCGATTTGTAGAGCCGTGATCCGACCCTCGATCACGTCGACTCGATAGGTGAGCGTTTCGGCAACCGCGTCAACTGCCACTTCAAGCGCTGGAAATGATAGCGATCCAGATGCAAGGCTCTGTCGAAGTATCTCAATACGGTCATCGACCTGTCGCTGTGCTCCCCCGAGGCGCTGAAACGCAGCAATGTCATTCTCCTGGCGGAACACGAAGTCTGAGATCAGGAGCGCTTCGTTACTAAGTGCCCCATCAAGTTCCGCGACATCGTTGGCCAACAAGGCAACCAGCGACGCGTCTCGTGCTCCTTTGTAGACATCCTGGCGATTCACGACGACGAGCCAACCGAGCACGATGAGCGCCACCGCTGGAACGACCAGCAACAGGGAGAGGCGAAGGCGCACAGACTACTGTCGGCACGCGGCGTCTTGACTTAAGTCTTTTTTTGTGAAATAGACGTACTTGCAGTCACAGGGCTAACGCGCAGCAGCCCCTCGCAT
>DNHM01000358.1:2875-3056 GCA_003485885.1 Acidimicrobiaceae bacterium | reverse complement strand
ACCGGCGTGGGAACGCCGAGTACAACTCGTGCGCGATCGCATGCACCGGCTGAAGACATCACACGATGGCGAAGGTGTCGCGCTGGCACTCGACGCCCTCGATCATGTTCCGGCTCCCGGATTGCGGGCCGCTCGCCTGCTTTCGATACAACGGATGGCCAACCTGGTCGTGACCAATGTG
>DNHM01000358.1:0-2811 GCA_003485885.1 Acidimicrobiaceae bacterium | reverse complement strand
AACATGGGAATCGGCGTTGCGGTCACGTCGTATCGCGATGATCTCACCATCGGCATCTTTGCGGACCCCGACCTCTGCCCTGATATCTCTGCGTTCGCCGCTGCCCTAGACGCCCAGTTCGAGGCCCACCTGTAAACCAACGACAGCGGACTGGATCTGCATGTTCCACATTCTGTTGGTCGTCGTCGATCTTGCACTCGTGCCCAATCCGATCCGGCTATCGACGGCCGAGGTCCCGAACTCTTTCCACAGCTTGGCTCGTTCCTATCTCGGAGGTTCGACGGTTTCTTAGTCCGTTACAGAATCTCCGAGAGGGCCCGCTGCGAACGTGTCGCGGGTGCGGTGCAGATACGCCACCGCAGCATCGGCATCAGGCGCAGCTGCGATACCGCGCTTGACCATTTCGCCAAGCCATTTGCCGGTGTCCATCGAGGTCGTGGCAGCTCCGGGCATGCCTCCTCCTCCCAGTGCTGGACCGACATAGGAACCGACGGGCACATCGACTGCCAGCCGCTCGGTCCGAGGCAGCCGGCAGGCCTGGTCATCGCAGGCTTGATAGGTGATGTCGACCTCGATATTCACGTAACCGGGATTGTCGGCCCGAACCAGGCTGGCGATTTCGTCGGCTGCCCACACGGGAATGGCAAAATCGGCGGTGTCGCTCCACACCTGGAGTTCGCCGACCCCAGGCAAGTCGAGTGACTCGGTGGGTGGTTTCTCGACGGGAAGGCTTCGTAACCCCTCGGGACCCACGATCGTGAACGAGGTAGCGACCATGCCGGTTGGCACCGGCTCGTCATAGATATGTAGCCCCTCAGGCAGGTCGACCCGAATAACGAGGCGCCGCATCGTGCCGCCTCGGAGTACTCCTGCCCCTCCGTGGTACGTGAGCGAGAACTCGATGCCCGAATCATCGGCGTGGGCGGTTGTTGGTCCTTCGGAACGCAGCAGAATCTCGCCTAGGGCAGCGTCGATGAGCCCCTCTGCACTCTCACGTTGTGCAAGCGATCGATGAAACACCTTGGCGCTGACGTCACCGTCTTCGTCGATCAGGTAAGTACCTGGGAACGGGATGCCGTGATATGGCACCTGTTCAGGCGTGACGTAATGATTGAGGATGCCAAACTTTCGAATGACCTTTGACCCCTGATCGGCCAGAAGGTCAAAGGTGATCTCGTGGTGCTCGACGAAGTCTGCAAGCGCTCCAATCTCGTCATAAGAAATGGCGTACAAACGAATGCCTGCCTCGGCGAATTTGGGTAACGCGGCCTGCAGCTCGACCAGCTGCGTCATACAAGGCGGTCACCACACTGCAGACCGGTAGAACACGACAGCGGCCCTCTGTCCGGCCCGGTCATGATGGAACGAGACGGTGCGGCCCGAAGCGCTCGGCAATGTGAAGTCTGGAAAACGACTGCCGATCTCGGGGCCGGTTGGCGCATCTGCGTCGAGAGGCTGACGCTGACCGTCTGAAGCAGGCAACGGCCCGACCATCCCAAACTCGTCGACGTATTCCGCATGCACATCATTCGCCATGTTCATAACGTAGCTGGTCAGTTCGGCTCGCGAGATTGAACGGCTGCCTGGCGACGGCGGACGTTCTGGCTTCTATGCTCAGGCGTCAGGTTCGACAAGTTGGGGGTCAGTGATGACGACGGTGACACTCACCGAGGGTGAGATCCATGAGCTGGCGAAAACATGCCTGCTCAGCAATGGCTGTGACGAGGCGAACGCCACTGCAGCGGCCCGCACAATCAGTTCGGCCGAACGCGACGGCGCCCTGTCACATGGGCTGTTCCGACTGCCCGGATACGTGGCCTCATTGCGCAGCGGCAAGGTGAATGGCCACGCCGTTCCGAAACACGAGCAGCTGACGGCGGCAGCGATCCGGATCGATGGTGACCGCGGCTACGCCCCGCTAGCCATCGAATACGGCACTCCCCTACTCGCCGCCGCGGCCGCAGAAACTGGAGTTGCGGTGCTGCTAATCCGCAACAGCTTCCACTTTGCTGCGTTGTGGCCCGAGGTCGAAGCGCTCGCTGAAAAGGACCTTGTCGGCCTGGCCTGCACGGTCAACCTGCCAACGGTTGCGCCATTTGGAGCGAAGACGGCGTTCTTCAGTACGAACCCGATCGCGTTCGCCTACCCCCGACCGGGGAAGGATCCCTATGTGTTCGACATGGCAAGCGCAGCCAAAGCACGGGGCGACATCGGGATCGCTGCCCGCGACGGCCATGAGCTACCACCCGGCACTGGCCTTGATGCTGACGGCAACCCAACCACCGACGCTACGAAGGTCCACGATGGCGGCGTGATCCTGCCGTTTGGCGGCTACAAGGGATCGGCCATAGCCACCATGATCGAGCTGCTGGCCGCTGGACTGGTGGGCGACTACTTCAGCTACGAAACCGGCAAGACCGACAACCGCGACGGTGGACCAGCGATTGGCGGCGAATTCATCCTGGCCATGTCACCCGAAGTCCTAGCTGGTCCGGGTTGGGCAGACCACAGCGAAGACTTCCTGAGCGAACTCGGGGCCATGGATGGCATTCGTTTACCGGGCGAGCGCCGGTTCGCTGCTCGCCGGTCTACCGATCCCATCGCCGTGAACGCCGACCTCATTACGTCGATCCGAGCGCTCATCTGACGCAGGCTCGAAACAGCTGTGTCACTCACCGGCGTGAACCAACTTGGGTTCGGAGGCTTGTACTGACGTAGCGTTCGGATATGGACGTAGGAACGCAACACTTCTTCCCGAGTTATGGCTGGGACAACATCACCGATGGCCAGGTGTACACCGACGAGGTCGAG
>DNHM01000116.1:12968-14945 GCA_003485885.1 Acidimicrobiaceae bacterium | reverse complement strand
CGAGAAGATCTGCATGCTGCACCCGACCATCGTGCCCTGAAATGCATGGCATTGTGCGGTCCAACAGCAGCGTTCGTGCGTGTCGACGGTGACGTCTGTCTCGTTCGGCAGTTGTAAGGTCGACGGGTGGTTATCAAAAGAGACGTCGACGTCTGTGTTGTCGGCAGCGCCAACCTCGACTACGTGGTTCCTGTGCCTCATCATCCGGTGGCCGGCGAAACAGTGATGGGGGGCGGTCACGCCCGGATCTGTGGAGGCAAGGGTGCAAACCAGGCAGTAGCGGCGGCCCGCCTGGGTCGTTCTGTGGCCTTCGTCGGCTGTGTGGGCGACGATCCGGCGGGGCAAGAATTACGCACTGCCCTGATCGCTGACGGCATCGATGTGTCGCTACTGCGAGTCGTTCCACACACACCTTCAGGGATCGCGCTGATTGCCGTTGGACCGGATGGTGACAACTCCATCGTGGTCAGCCCTGGTGCCAACAGCCACGTCGACGCAGATCACATTGATGCAGCCGGTGCGCTGCTCCAGATGGCGAAAGTCACGCTCCTGCAGCTCGAGATCCCAATCGAGGCTGTGACCGAAGCGGCTGAGTCCGCTGGAGGACTGGTCGTGCTGAATCCAGCTCCAGCGCAAGCATTAACTTCACGTCTACTGGAGTCAGTTGATGTGCTGGTGCCGAACGAGACGGAACTTGCCCTGTTAACCGGGAGCGCCATCGCCACAACCTTTGACGAGATCGTCGACCAGGCTCGCATACTGCCAGCGGCTCGTACGGTGGTCACCCTCGGCGCGCAAGGAGCTCTTCTGGTTGATGAGACCGAGATGTATCACCAGCCGGCTCCCGTAGTAGCGGCAGTCGACACAACAGCCGCAGGTGACTCGTTCTGTGGTGCGTTGGCCGACGTCCTGGCCGAAGGCGGCTCGTTGACCGATGCCATGGCTTGGGGAGTCATGGTTGGAGCGGCTACCACCCTGCGGTTTGGTGCACAGAGTTCTCTTCCGACGGCCGGTGAGGTTGCCGACTTGCTCCAACTCCCATGACTCGCCCCAAGATCGTGCTCGACTGTGATCCTGGCGTCGACGACATGTTTGCGTTGTTTTGTGCGTTGCGGTATTGCGATCTGGTCGCGGTGACCTCGGTAGCTGGCAACGTCGGTCTCGATTACACAACCGAGAATGCGCTTGCGATCCTCGAACTTGCGGGGTCCGATGTTCCTGTCCATCGAGGTGCTGCCGGCCCATTCAACGGCACAACAGCAGAAGATGCCCGTCATGTGCATGGCGAGACGGGCCTGGGCGGTGTGAGCCTTCCGGCAGCCACGGCCAACATTGCGAGCGACGATGCAACAGACGCGCTGTTCGATCTGACCGCAACCGGCGACGTCACCGTCGTAGCCATAGGACCGCTGACCAATATTGCTCATGCCATCGAGCGTGATCCCACCTGGATCCGGCGTATTCCTCGGTTGGTGATCATGGGTGGTTCGACGGCCGCTGGCAATGTGACTTCACATGCTGAGTTCAATATTTGGGCTGATCCCGAAGCCGCTGAGGTCGTCTTCGACAGCGGTATCTCGCTCACGATGGCCGGCCTGAACCTCACTCGGCAGGTCACGATGGGCCAACCCGAGATTGACGCCATGTCGGCATCTTCCACGCCAACTGCGGCCGCCGGTGCTGGGGCTCTGGACTACTACAGCGACTTCAGCATGGCCCACTACGGCGTCAAACAGTCAGCGATGCATGACCCGTGTGCGGTTCTTGAGGTCGTCCGACCTGACCTGTTCGGCCGAGAGGCAATGGCGGTCAACATCGAGACCGCAGGCGTCCACACCCGGGGGATGACGGTGTGTGATCAACGAGCCAACGCAGTTGCACCCGACACCGACGTGTTGGTCGACGCCGCCAGCAGTGTTGTCGTCGAACTGATCGTGCAGGCGGCCATCGATCCGGCTTCGTGAACCCGACGAAGCA
>DNHM01000116.1:10766-12892 GCA_003485885.1 Acidimicrobiaceae bacterium | reverse complement strand
GGTCGGGTAACCAGGTCGACCATGTGAGCATGAAGAATTCTGTTGCACGTATTGCGCTGCTGTTCACCGCCCTGATGTTGCTCGCCACCGCCTGTGGCGGCAGCGACGATTCCGGAGCGATCGAGATTCAGGATGCTCGGTATCGCCTAGCTCGAGCTGATCTTGGCGCTGGCTACATGTCGATCTCGAATACGACCGACACCGACGTCACCCTCCGAGGTGTTTCGGCCGAAGATGTTGGTCGGGTGGAGATGCACGAGACAGTGATGGGTGACGACGGCACGATGGCTATGGAGTCTCGCCCCGAAGGATTTGTCATTGCTTCAGGACAAACCATCACGCTTGAGCCAGGTGGCAAACACCTGATGATCTTCGATCCGATTGGCATCGAAGATCGTACGTTCACGTTCGACTTTGGCGACGACAGCATTGACGTGGTGCTGACCTATGACGCGGTGGCATCTGCTGCAGCTGCGGCCAGCGACTCAATGCCAAGCATGGATCACAGTGGCGATGACGCCATGGACGATATGGACGACAGCGACAGCTAGGAGCCGCATCGCCGGGCTGTCAGACTGCAGGTATGGAATTTGGACTTGCGTTCGCAAACACCGGCCCATTCATCGAACCTGACGCTGCGGCCAGCCTCGGTCAAGCGGCCGAGGCGGCTGGGCTCGACTCGTTGTGGACCGTCGAGCATGTCATCGTGCCAAAAGAATACGAGAGTTCGTACCCATATTCAGCAAACGGCAAAATGCCAGGTGGCCACCAGACCCCGATTCCTGATCCCCTGATTTGGTTGACGTGGGTTGGCGCAGCCACAACGACACTCAAGTTGGCAACCGGCATCGTCATTTTGCCGCAACGCAATCCAGCGGTCTTGGCCAAGGAAGTAGCGACTCTCGACCGCCTAACCAAGGGCCGGATCATGCTCGGCGTCGGTGTTGGTTGGCTCGAAGAGGAGTTCGATGCACTTGGTGTTCCGTTTGAGCGTCGGGGCGCACGCACCGACGAATACATGGGTGCTCTTCGGGCCTTATGGACGAACGACGACGCTACGTTCGCGGGTGACTTCGTCAACTTTGACGGCATCAGCATGAACCCAAAGCCGCACAACGGCACCGTGCCACTCCACATCGGTGGCCATTCGACTCGGGCAGCTCGAAGGGCAGGCGAATTGGGTGACGGCTTCTTTCCAGGCAAGGGCAACCTGCCTGAACTCATCGATGTCGTCCATCAGACAGCAGCCGGTGCGGGCCGAGATGTCACCGCCATCGAAATCACCGCAACACACCCAGGTATGTTCGGCGACGACCCAATCGCAGCGGTCGAGGAAGCCGCCAGCTGGGGTGTTCATCGACTCGTCATTCCGGCGTTCCTGTTCGCGAAACAGCCCGATGCAGTGAACGAGACAATCCCGCTCTTCATGGACAAGCTCCGCTCGTCGTGAGCTACTTCAGCAAGAAGTCCCTGACTTTCCTCCGGGGCTTACATCGCAACAACTCAAAGGCGTGGTTCGACGAACACCGCAGTGAGTACCAGGAACATTGGCGGGAGCCGTACTTGGCGTTGGCCGAGGACCTGTGTGAGGCGATAAGCCTGGGCGAACCCGAATACGAATTGGATCCGAAGCGGGCGATCTACCGCATCAACCGAGATATCCGTTTCTCAAACGACAAGACGCCGTACAAGACGAACCTCGGCATCACGATCGGGCGACGCGAAAAACATGATCCTTCGTGGCCTGCCTACACGGTGCGGCTTGGGTTCGACGGCATCGCCATTGGCGGCGGTCTTTACATGCCCGAGGCCGAACTCCGTGATCAGGTTCGACGGTGGTTCGCAGCGAACCCCACACAGTCCGCCGTGGCACCGAACGATCCGGCGTTCGCTAAACATTTCAAAGAGATCCGAGGGGAACGCAACAAGCGACTTCCTCGGGACCTGGCCGCACTGGCAGCGGACGAACCGCTTGTGTTTAACAAGCAGTGGATCTTCTGGGCCGAATGGCCTGATATGAAGCTGCTCCTCGATCCGGATCTGGACCGTTTCATCGTGGAACGTTGGCATGCCGGGCGAGCGCTAAATGACGTTCTCAAACGAGCCGTTGCCCGTTAACAAAGACA
>DNHM01000116.1:7381-10746 GCA_003485885.1 Acidimicrobiaceae bacterium | reverse complement strand
CCACACACAAAGACGTGGGCCTGTCACCGAAATGGCTACGGTAAAGGAATGGGTCTTTTCAACAAGGTTGGCTCGTTCTTCCGTCGCGAGGCCAAAGACTTAGGTGACGCCGCCGAGGTCGTCAAGGACAAGCTGGATCACGAACTGTCCAAACGCGAGCATCAGCTCGAGATGACGCCAGCAGAAAAGATCACAGCGCTGCAACAACAAGCGTCGGCAAACGACGAGAGGTTCGACCAGATCGCCGAAAAGGCAACCGGCCGTCGTGCGCTCGCCGATGCAGTAGCCGAAGTGGGGGAGCTCCCAAACGATGCGTCGCTGCCGAACATCTCCCACATCGTTTTGCCTGACGGTCGAGTGCGGTCCGGCAACGACGTCAACCAGGTTGTCGATGCCAGCGCGCCAGCACATGACGTGCCGGTGATCGAAGTCCCGACCACCGATGATCTTGGCCAGGAGCAACCTCCGCATCCAACCGCGTCGTTGCCAGATGCCGCAGCCGCCCCAGATGTGCCAGACACACCCGACAGCCCAGAAAGCCCAGACACGCCAGCAGTCGATGATCTTGGCCAGGATCTCCCTGCACCACCGACTTCGACCCCGGCGGCTGTTCCAGAGTCAGCGGTCGAAGCAACCGAAGCGGTCCCTCAGCAGCTGGACCCTTCGAACCCCGCGTTTGGCAAGACACCAGCGCAGCTCAAGTACGAGCTGGCCCGGGCCGCAGCCAACGAACTGCTCGATGAACTGCGAGGCGAGCTCAAGGACGACGGCGAAATCTAGGTGGTTACTCCCAAGGTCCGCAACCAATACGCGACCACACCAAACGTCACGCCAACGTTGAGTGTGGTCTTGGTGCCATACATGTCGAGATGGACATGTTCGTTGGCCTCTTCGAGTACGAGCGGATCGACTCCTGCCCGCTCGTTGCCGACAACAAACGCCAATCGTTCTGGTCGGTGTTCTATGTCCTGCAGCGGAACTGATCGTGCGGTGTAATCAACGGCCCACACCTCAAAACCATCGGTCCGAAGTGCGGCCAGACATTCTGTGATGTCCTTGTATGACGTCGCAGGCACGGTGGCTTCGGCCCCCAATGAGGTCTTGATGACCTTGGGGTTGTCCGCTCCAGCGGTGAGACCAGCCAGGTACAGGTGGTCCAGGCCCGCTCCGTCGGCTGATCGGAACATGGTGCCCACGTTCTGAGCACTGCGAATGTTGTCGAGTACCCCAACAATCTGCGACCCGTCGGACACGAGCGGGGGCACAACAAGTGGTGGCTCCGAGAATGCACCGAGTTCATGCACCGGCGACTCGCACAGGGGACACGCATCGCGGCGAGGGTCGTCGGCAGGCGACGGGTATCGCATGCCGCAGCCACTGCCCGAACACTTGAGAACAACGTGATCGCCTTGGTCCGTCACGACAGCCATCCAGCATCGTCGAGCGCATTGATGAGATCGAAACTCGCGTGGCGGGTATAGATCGATGTGGTCCGTGGATCTTGGTGACCCATGAGCTGTTGAAGGGTCGCCGGTGGTACTCCACGCATGGCGAGCTGGAGCCCAAAGTGGTGGCGAAGGCCGTGTACCAGCGCGTCGTCGGGCAAATGCGCAGATGCTGCCTGGGCCAGACGTTTGACCAGGTGATACAAGGCGTCAGTAGTAAAATCTCGGCCATCGTTACGAATAAAGAGTGACTCTCGACCGGTCGCCGCCAGACCACGTTCGCCCCGCTCGGCCAAGTACTTGTCGAGCCGGTCCACGGTATGTTTGGCCAACGGAACCTCGCGAACTCGTCCCGACTTCGTGCCACGCTGAATATGGAGCACCGGACGATCAGCCCCGCCGATATCGCCGATTCGCAACGCAACGCATTCGCCGTTGCGTGTACCCGTTGCCGCCAGCAGATCAATGAGCGCTTCGTCTCGCGCAGGCCATGCTGACCTGGCCCTCTTTGATGGCTCTCCGGCTGCTTCGATCATGGCTGTAACATCGTCTGGGGTGAACGCTCGCACGGCCTGTTCGGTACGACCTCGGACCTGCAGGACCTCATCGTCGAACGGGTTGGTGTCGATGAGGCCCTTGGTCGCCAACCACCGACAGAAACCTCGGACCGAGGACAGCTGGCGCTGAAGGGTAGACGGGCTATAGCTGCGCTTGAGGAGGTCGAGTGCTCTCAACAGACTCTCTGAGGACAGATCGCGGGTTGTCAGACCATCAAGGTCATGCTCCAGCGAGTGCAGTAGCTCTTCATCAATGATCTCGCCCCGAGAGGTCTTGATTGCTCGGCCCCAGCGGGCCAGGTCGGTGCGTCGGGCCTTGTCACTGTTTCCGCTGGTCGAAGCCGCGGTGACAGACTTGGCATGGCACCAGTCCAGGGCAACTTCTGCAAGCGGGGGAGCGACCACGTAGCTAACGGTAGTGCTGCGAGTACTGTTACACAGGTGATTGATCTACGTTCTGACACCGTTTCCACTCCGAGCGACGACATGCGGGCGGCGATAGCAGCCGCTTCCGTGGGCGACGATGTCTTCGGTGACGACCCAACGGTCGCGGCTCTCGAAGCGAACGTGGCCAAACTGCTGGGCAAGGAAGCAGCGCTGTTCGTTACCAGTGGGACACAAAGCAATCTGTGTGCGCTCCTGGCCCACTGTGGCCGGGGCGACGAGTACATCGCTGGCGAGAACGCCCACGCGTTTAAGTACGAGGGCGGGGGAGCCGCGGTGCTGGGCAGTATTCAGCCCCAGACGGTGAGAGTCCATGATGACGGCTCAGTGGATCTCGACCACGTTCGTCAGGTGGTTAAACCCGACGATCATCACTTTGCCCGCACCAAGCTGCTGTGCCTCGAGAACACCCACGATGGCAAGGTTCAGACCGTCGCTCAGATCAACGAGGCCGCCGAGGTCGCCCGATCACTGGGGCTGTCTGTTCACCTCGACGGTGCACGGCTGTGGAACGCAGCCGCTGCGACTGGCGATGACATCGCCCTGTTCGCTGGTCCGATGGACAGCGTGTCCCTCTGTCTGTCGAAGGGACTTGGTGCCCCAATGGGCTCGGTACTAGTTGGCACGACCGATCTGATCAACGAGGCCCACAAGTACCGCAAGATGCTTGGCGGCGCGCTTCGCCAGGTTGGCATCGTGGCTGCCGCCGGGCAATACGCAGTGGATAATAACCGGGCACGACTCGTCGACGATCATACGAATGCAGCTGCTCTTGCCGCCGGTCTGGCAGAGGTTCCTGGGGTAACGATCAACAGCCAGGACACGAACATGGTGTTCGCCCAGCTACCAGTCGACGATGACGAGGCGTTCATGCAGACACTTGTCGCGCAGGACATCCGCGTGCGTTCCCATCGAGGGT
>DNHM01000116.1:0-7277 GCA_003485885.1 Acidimicrobiaceae bacterium | reverse complement strand
AGCAGAGGGGCGAACACTGCTGACCAGTGTCCCTCCTCGACATGCGGCCGTCACGGCAGTTGCACCTGGAGCACGTTCCATGACTCGTCGCTGTTGGTCAGGTCTGCCGTGACATCGAACGCTGCCGCCCGCTGATCGCTCTCCAGATGCGCTCTGGAGAGAGGGGAGTATCCAGGTGCGCTACGCCGAACGGTCGCAACGCATCGACCGCGGCGCTAACAATCACGGCCGCGGCCGGGGTGATGCCGGCTTCGCCGGCGCCCTTCACCCCGAGGGGGTTGCTTGTGGCCAAGTGCTCCTCGACACGGCTGTCGAGGTTCGGTGTCTCTGCCGTGCTGGGAAGCCCGTAGTCGAGAAACGAGCCGGTGAGAAGCTGGCCGGTGTTGGGGTCGTAGATCACTTCCTCAAGTACTGCTTCACCGATGCCCTGCACGGCCCCGCCATGCAGCTGTCCCTCGACGATCATTGGATTGATGGCTCGTCCGACGTCGTCGACGCTGACGTAACGCGTCACCGCCAATGCGCCCGTCTCAGGGTCTATCTCGACCTCACAGGCGGCGACACCATTGGGGTGAGCATGTAGCCGTGTTGAGATTTCAGCTGTTGCGGCCAGGGGCGCCTCGGCTGCCACTTCGAACAGGCTGATCGAACGGGTTGCGGCCGCGAATTGGCCAGCGGCATAGGTGATTGTGGCAGCGTTGTGGCCAAGGCACTCGGCCGCCCGCAGACGGCCTTGTGCGAGAATATCCTCGCACGCTCGTACCAGGATCGTTCCTCCCAAGCGCATCGACCGATCGGCGTGTGAGCCTGAGCCGCCCTCCGCCTGGTCGGAGTCGCCAAACTCGATTGTGATCGCCTCCATCGGCACACTCAAGGTGCCAGCCACCACCTGGGCGAAGCTGGTCTCGTGGCCTTGCCCCGACGCCTGGGTGCCGATGACCACGTGCACGGTTCCATTGGCCCGAACCGTCACATCGGTGCGCTCGTAGGCGGCCGCACCCGGCGACTCGACATAGTTGGCGATGCCGATCCCCGCCAACTTGCCGCGATGTTCCGCATCACTTCGACGCGCCTCGAAGTTATCCCAGTCGATGACCTGGAGCGCCTTCTGGAGGTTGTCGGCAAAGGCACCACTGTCGTAGGTGAGCCCAAGTCTGGTGCGATAGGGCAGTGCGGCCGAACTGATGAGATTACGACGGCGGATCTCGACCCGGTCCAGACCAACGGCCTTGGCCCCGAGGTCCATGAGCCGCTCGACGATGTAGGTGACCTGCGGTCGGCCAGCACCTCGATACACCGATGTCGGCGCCGTGTTGGTAAACGCACCCCGCACCCTCACGTGCATTGCCGGGACGTGGTAGGGCGGGCCCGCCATGCGGAGTAGGTTCGAGAGCACGGCTGACGAAAGCGGATGGGCCCCGATGTTCCCGATGTAGTCGAGTTGTAGGGCCAGAATCCTTCCGTCGTCACCGAGCGCGAGAGCGCCGTCGCAGTAGGTGTCGCGGCCGTGGACGTCGGCCAGGAATCCCTCGCTTCGTGTGCCTTCCCACTTCACTGGTCGTCCGCAACGGCGAGCGGCCCAGAGCAGAAGGGGGTACTCGTTTGAACAAGGAATGCGAAGGCCGAACGCTCCGCCGACGTCGGGGGTGATGACCCGAACGGCTCCGGTTTCCACGCGGAGCGCTTTCGCCAGCGCGTGTTGAAATCGGTGTACGCCCTGGCTCGGGGCATACAGCTCATAGCGCCCGGAGTCAGCGGCGAAGCTAGCCAGTGCGCTGCGTGGTTCGATCGGCGAGCCGTGCACCCGTTGGTTGTGGACCGACAGGCGAACCACCTGCGCCGCCTCCTCGAGCGTGCTCGCTACGAGGGCGTCGTCACCGCGCTCTGCCTCAACACATAGATTGCCGGAGTCCCACACCAGCGGAGCCTCGTCGGCCAGTGCCATCCGGGCATCGCTCACCGATGGGAGCGTCTCGTAGTCGACGACGACCAACTCTGCTGCGTCGACAGCAGCCGCCGCGGTCTCGGCCACCACCAGTGCCACGATCTCACCGACGTGTCGCACCCTGGTAACGACGATTGGCAGCGCTGGCGGTGGCGGAAAAAGTTCGTCGCTGGTGAGGCTCGGCTGGGTTGGCTCGAGATGATCGGGGAGGCTGCCGGGAGTAAGCAGGGTCCTGAGGCCATCGGACTCGTAGTCTTGGCCGGTGAGGACGGCGAGCACGCCGTCGGCCGATGCAGCTTCGGTCACGTCCACCGACGTGACTACGGCATGGGCCTCCTGGGAACGGACGAACGAGACGTACGCCTGATCAGGCATCGCGATGTCGGCGGTGTAGCGTCCGGCTCCGGTCAGAAGCCGTCGATCTTCGATGCGGAGGACTCGTTCACCGATCACGTCGCGCTGCTCATCACCCGGCCGTCGTGCTGCCATCGACAAGCACGAACGCTATTCGGGCTGGGCTGCCCGAGCGGTTACTCCATGCGTGGTTCGTCCCTCGCTGGATCAATATGTCGCCGGCCTGCATCTCGGTTTCACAATCGTCGAGGATGGCGATCATCGATCCATGCAGGACGATGGCATAGTCGACGGTTTCGGTCTTGTGCATGCCGGGATGAGGCTGCTCTCGATCAGAGCCGGTGTGATCGGCGTCTGGGTAGGTGGCCCGAAACGTCTTCTCGAGTTGCTGTCGATGAACTTCGGGATCGGTCGGGTCAGGTGGGAAGTCGATCACCCGTAGAACAGTTCCCCCAGCCGGAGGCAACAGGCCCTGCTGTTCAGCGATGCTGTCAGGCGCGTCGACTGGTGCTGGGGTCTCGTCGGTGCGCCAGAGGTTACGAAGGACAAACCCTGGTCGGGCCGGATTCCGAACCTCGGCTAGAGGGGGACCGTCATTCACAATCGTGGCGTCACCTGCAGGAGTGTGCCCTGTCACGATTCGGCGTACATCAGGAAGTTCGGCGGTCATGCGGTGTTCTCCAGTTCTAAAATGCCGATGAGCTGCGCAATTGCTCGGGTGGCCACAGCTTCGCACGATTGTGTAAATTGTCGGTAATACGCTGGCACGTGGCTGCCATGTTCGGATCAATCGCCGACATCTTCGGTAGCACCGGCTGCCTCGACTGACGTTTCAGGCGCGTGGTCGTGGCCGCCGCAAGATCGCCCGCACGCCTGCTGTTGATACAGAGTTCGCTCATGCTGGGGCCCGTAGCCCTGTTCAGCCGCAGAGAGGAGCAGGTGGTTGGCGAAATGCCGACGAGCCAACACCGACCTACCCACAACCATGTCCGGCGAACGCCGGCCCAAGCGGAGCGGTGAAACGCGCATTTATACCGTGCTGATTGCGTCGAGCACGTTCATGCGTGCGGCACGTCGAGCTGGTAGCACTGCTGCGAACATGCCCAAGACGCCGCCCACGATCGTAAAGATCCCGGCCCAGCCCCAGGGAATGGAGACCACGCTGATGAAGCTGTCTGGGATAGCCGAGACCGCTGCGTATCCAATGATGATGCCGAGTACCACGCCGAGGAGCGCCCCAAAGACCCCGACGATGATGGCTTCCCATCGCACCATCGAACGAAGCTGACGGCGTGACGTTCCAATCGCTCGTAGCAGTCCTATCTCGCGAGTCCGTTCGAGAATCGATAGGGCCATGGTGTTCACGATGCCGATGAAGGCGACCACAATGCAGAGGCCCAGCAGAGCGAAGACGACGATAAGGAGAGAGTTGATCTGACCTTCCTGCGTCTCCTTGAACTCAGAGTTGTCCTGAACGATGAGCTGGGGAAAGTTCGCGACGGCGTCTTCGGCTGCCATCTGCGCCAGTGCAGGTTCGGCGCCCGGTTCGAAGGTTGCACCGACGAACTCGACCGTGTCCAGGTTCGTGTGCTGGCTCGTCGTGGCCCGATCGAAGATCCACGCTGATCCGAACAGGGTGTTGTCGTCGAAGACCCCGACGATTGTGAAATCGTCAGCAAAGTCATCCTCGAATCGAACGTTGATGCTTGCGCCAATGGCCAGGTTCAGTTCGTCGGCCTTGCCGCTGTAGATCAGCACCCCGTTCTCGCCGGTGTCATAGGTGCCACCGATCAACTGTGCGTCCAGAACTTGGTCGGTCGACGCAACGTCGAAACCAGTTGCATTTTCGACTTGACCGTCGATGTCGACTTTAAGTGATGTGATCGCGGCTACCTGATCGATGCCTGGTGCGACGGCGAGTTGAGCGACTGCTGCGCCGTCGAAGGGGAAACCCTGGTTGTCGTCGTAAATGAACAGATCGGCAGCAACCGTTTCGTCGAGGATCTTGTCGAAGCTGGCCCGGAGCGACTGGGTGAGCACCAATACGCCCGTGATGAGCGCAAGACCGATCATAAGCGCCGATGCAGTGGCGGCCGTGCGCTGAGGGTTTCGACTGGCGTTGTCGCGTGCGAGGCGCCCATTCAGCCCGCGAGCCATCTCGACTGGAGCCCCCAAGAACCGAGTCACGGCAGATGCGAACAGGACGCTCAACATTGCAACACCGACGAAGAGGAGTGCTGCGCCGAACCCGAGTAGTGCCAGCCGAGGAGCCGTGCTGAGTGAAGCGAAGAGTCCAAACAGGGTCAGCGCAACACCGAGCGTAAACACAATTCCACCGAACAGAACGCGACGGTGGCGCGACCCTTCGGTGGTGGCGGCCGCTCCATCACGAAGTGCAGCAAGAGCAGGGATCCGCTGAGCAACAAATGACGGCAGCAGCGCTGAGCCAACAGTCACGCCGATACCGAGGAGGAAGACAATGATGATTGTCCGGGTCTTAAAGAGCAACGGTCCGTCCGGGAATTCACCGCCACCCTGCGAGAACAAGTATTTGAGCAACGTCGCGATGCCGATGCCGCCGAAGAGCCCGATGATCGATGCGATGATGCCGATGATCAGTGCTTCGATAAGGACCATACGGGTGAGCTGTTGTCCCGTCGCTCCAATGGACCGAAGAAGCCCAAACTGCCGGATGCGCTGACTGATCAGGATCGCAAACGTGTTGTAAATGATGAAGATCGAAACGAACAAGACCACCAAAGCAAACCCAAGTAGCACGTTGCCAAAGATGTCGATGAACTCGTTGAATTCACCGCTCTGCTCATCGATCAAGGTTGTGCCGCTGACAACTTCGAGCGTCGCGTCGTCGCCGAGTGCGGCTTGCACAGCGCGCAGCAGTTCAGCATTGCTGATGTCATTTTGACCATTCACGATGACACCATCGATCTCACCTGGTGATCCCATGAGTGTCTGCATTGTTGAGAGGTCAAAAAGGTTGAAGTAGGCACCGGCAAGAGCGTCGGAGTCGCCGAAGCTCACGATGCCTGACACTTCCATGTCGAGCAGTTCATCGATCCCTGGTCCGGAGACCTGGACCTGATCACCCACGGCGAGACCCTCGGTCTCAGCCTGTGTCGCGTCAATCGCGACCTGATTCCCAGAGGGAGCCTGTCCGTCGCGCAACGCGAACGATGAAGCAACCGAGGGGCCACCCCACGAATTGGCGAACACTGGTGGGCCCTGGGGTCGGTTTACCTCGCCGTCGGCGCCAACGGTGTAGACCTGGAAGAACGCAGCCAGACCGGCCTCTGCATATTCGACCTCGGGCAGGGCGGCAACCGTGTCGAAGATGTCCTCAGAGATCCGAATGGCCTCTTCGCCCGTCGAGAGGTCGCCTTCGACACCTCGCACTTGGGCATCTATGCCCGAAAAGGCGGTTGCGGTGATGTCGCTGAAAATGGCGCGCAGGCTGTCGGCGAGCAGAAAGGAGCCGCTGACGAACGACACGCCGAGAACGATGGACAGCAGCATAAGGAGCAGCCGTCCTTTGGTAGCCGCAATATTGCGGCGAACGAGTTTGGAGATCATCGTTCGTCCTCAGGCGCCCAGCGAGCGCATGTAATTGTAGATGTCGTCGGCGTTTGGGTCGACCATCTCCGACGTGATCTTGCCGTCTTCCAAGAAGATCGCCCGGTCGGTGTAGCTGGCGCCGAGGGGATCGTGGGTCACCATGACGACGGTCTGGCCAAGCTCGCGTACCGCAGTCCTCAGGAAGGCAAGGATCTCGTGACCGGTCTTGCTGTCCAGGTTGCCGGTCGGTTCGTCGGCGAAGATGATGTCGGGCTGACCAACGAGGGCACGAGCCACGGCAACACGTTGTTGCTGGCCGCCGGACAGTTCGTTGGGCCGGTGATCGAGACGGTCCCCGAGGCCGACCGCGGTGACAACCTGGTTGAACCATTCAGGGTCGGGTTTACGGCCCGCCAACTCGAGAGGAAGCACCATGTTTTCTTCTGCCGAAAGTGTGGGCACCAGGTTGTACGCCTGGAACACGAATCCGATGCGGTCTCGCCGCAGAAGTGTCAGCTTCTTTTCGCTGAGCGTGGATAGATCGACACCACCAACGACCACGTCGCCACTCGTCGCCCGGTCCAGGCCTGCCATGACGTGCATCAGGGTGGATTTCCCTGACCCTGAGGGTCCCATTACTGCGGAGAACTGTCCGCGCCGGAACTCGGCGTTAAGTCCGTCGAGTGCACGGACCTCGGTTTCACCAGATCCGTAGATCTTCATGACATTGGTTGCAGATGCGACGACGGCACCGGTCATGGTGTCTTGGCTCATTATGGTTTCTCTCGCAGGCTTGGTAATCGTGGCGTGCCTATGACGCTAGGCAATGAGATGGCTAGTTGGTAGCCAAATGGGTCACTTCTTGGTTTGCGTCAGTTGGCTGGACGTATCGGACGGGGCCTACCATCGCACGGCCAGCACATCGACGCCATCAGGGATATCCCTGAGTCAGGAACACGACTATGGCCGCTAAACCAGAGCCCCTCGAGGCAGGAGCGAAGGCCCCGGCCTTTTCGGCCACCACGTTCGAAGGTCAGAAGGTCAAGCTCACCGACTACAAGGGCACCAAGGTGGTGCTCTACTTCTACCCGAAGGACGCCACGCCTGGCTGCACTAAACAAGCCTGCAACCTTCGCGACAACATCGATGGCCTGACCACCGCAGGTATCGCGGTCATTGGTGTGTCACCTGACGACAATGCCAGCCATGAGAAGTTCGCCACGAAACACGAACTCCCGTTTCCGCTCATCGCTGACCCTGACCACAAGGTCATCGACAAGTACGGCGTGTGGGGCGAGAAGCAGAACTACGGCAAAACCTACATGGGCCTGCAGCGCACCACATTCTTGATCGACGAAGCTGGCAAGATCCAGCACGTTTTTAAACGACCAAAGACCAACGACCACAC
>DNHM01000289.1 GCA_003485885.1 Acidimicrobiaceae bacterium | reverse complement strand
GGCTACGACGTGCTGGTCCAAGCACTCAGCGGCATGGGCTTCACCATGAATCGTTCTGAAAAAGGCGTACCGCTCGCAACCCGGCCCGCCGTGAACGACAGCGGTACAGGTATTGCTGGAGCCTTGGGTGTAGTCGCTGCCCTACGCCATCGTGATCAGACCGGTCGTGGCCAACGGGTTGATGTCTCCTTGCTTGCGACCGCGCTGAATCTGTCACTTCCGACCGTCTCACAATTCACCGGCGACCAACCGGTGGGCTCCTACAGCCAAGTGCAGTCTGAGATGATCGACGAGCGGGACCAGGGCGTAGGTTTTGACCAACTCCGTCATGATTTTGAAACCAATGTCATGGCTGGTCAACGAAACTTCCGGCTGTACTTTCGCCACTACGCCACGCTCGACGGTTTGTTAACCGTCGCCGGGCTCAGCCGCGGACTGCGGGCCAAGTTCCACGACGCAACCGGGATAACCCGCCCCGCCGGAACGCTCACGTTGGCTGACCAAGAGTTCCAAGACATCATCGAAGAAGCAGAAACGCTCTTCGCCTCGGCATCAACCGGCCATTGGATCGAGACCCTTCGTGGAGTTGGGTATCCCTGTGGTCGCTACAACCTGCCGTTCGAGGCCCTTAATGACCCACAGGTGCGTGCCAACTGGTTTGTTTCGGACTTCGATCACCCGACTGCCGGCACCTATTCGACCCCAGGCATGCCCTTGCAGTTCAGCGATACGCCCGTTGGATTCAGCCACGGGTCACCCCTCTTCGCTGCCCACACCACCGAGGTGCTGACCGAAGTTGGACTGAGTCCCGCAGCCATTCAGGCACTCGTGGATGCCGAGGTCGTCGTGGCGAATGGACCCGACGACCAAGACTCGTAAGTGGTCCCAGCGCTAATGTCGATGCATATGACCACGCATGCGCCGCCAACGCTCGCTGACTTCCGCGTCGAAGTCCGTACGTTTTTTGATCAGGTTCTCCCTGGGGCCCTCAATGGTCTCGAAGGCACCACGAGCCGAGGTAAGGCATGGCGGGCATCATTGTTCGACCATGGGCTTGCCGCTCTCGACTATCCGATCGACTATGCGGGCCGGGATCTCGATACGTCGCACCAGCAAGTGTGGCGCGAGGAAAGTCGTGGCCGCATCCCTCGCGAAGATGCCATGTTCGGTATTGGTGTCGGCATGGCGATGCCTACCATCCGCGACTTTGCGTCCGACGAACTCAAGCAACGTTTCCTAGCCCCTGGTCTGCGGGGCGATGACCTCTGGTGCCAGATGTACTCCGAGCCCGGGTCTGGTTCCGACCTCGCGTCGCTTACGACCAAGGCCATCCTCGACGGCGACGAATGGATTGTCAGCGGACAGAAAGTCTGGACCTCTGGTGCCCAACAGAGCCAGTACGCCATTCTTCTCGCACGCACCGACTGGGACGCTCCGAAACACCGTGGCATCACCATGTTCATTCTCCCTATGGAGCAACCCGGTGTCGACGTGCGTGGCCTGGTGCAGATGACGGGCGTAAGCGAGTTCAACGAGGTCTTTATCGACGAGGCTCGCATCCCCAAGGATTGGGTTATCGGCGAGGTCAACGGCGGGTGGGCAACCGCCGTCGCCCTGCTCGGCCATGAGCGCCAGCAGACGGGCGCCAAGTCCATGAGTGGCACGTCCGAGTCTCGATCGAAAGCGGGCCGTTCCCCTATTCCTGTAGCCCAGTTGATTGAGCTGGCCGAGCGAGCCGAACGCAGCGGCGATCCCATCGTCCGCCAACAGCTCGCTCGACTGCATTCGGGTGAACAAGTGGTCCGGTGGATCGGTGCCCGCGGTCTACACCCGTCGATTGGCAAGTTGTGGCGCACTAAACAAGGCCGTGCTGCTGCCGAACTTGCGGTTGCGTTGGCATTCCCTGGCGGTGCCGCGTGGGGATCGGACATGGACGTCGAACGCAACTTCGACGACGACTACTTTCACTATCACTTCCTGAATTGTCGGGGCATGAGTTTGGGCGGCGGTACCGACGAGATCCAACGGAACACCCTTGGAGAACGGGCGCTCGGGTTACCGCGCGAACCTGGCGTCGACAAGAACACACCGTTCAACGAACTCCCCAAAAACTAACCAGCCCGGGTCTCTGCGGGCTTTCGACTCAGGGCACCGACGCACCGACGGCAACTACCTGATTTCGGCCGTTGATTTTCACCGACCGCCTTGGTCTCAACCGGTCTTCGCTTCGGTGTACAGAGAACAAACGTGAACATTTGGGACATAACCCTGTCACTCCTCCGTCGAACAGGTGCCCTCTCGCTGCCAGGAAATCCATGGCTGTGCTCGCCCGGTCGATTCTTCGACGGACATCATGATCGTCAAGATTGCGGCACGTTCGGTTTGTTTTCGGCGATCATTGAGTTGCGCCCCGTATGTCTGTGATGTCCATGCGGTGGCCACGAACTAAAAGCTCACCGCAGATGTTCTGTGCAACCAACGCTGACGTCAGCTATTCGTCGCTGCGATTGGCCTCGTGGTGGCAGTTGGAGATGGATCGGCCGCAACAGCCTTGGCGAACCATTCGTCGGCCGACTCAGTCACAGTTGTGCGGCGCAGCGAGGTCTTGATGCGACGGACACCCCCACGATCGTGGGCCGCAAGACGCTCCACGAGCGCGTCGGTGGCGTCCACAACCTGATCATCGGGAACGCTCTGATACGCGATCCCTAACCGAACGAGTTCGGGGCCGGGAATGCGGTCGCCTAGCAGCACGAGCCGGGCAGCCAACGCTTCGGAGAAACGAAGCCGCAGCCACGCCATGTTCATTGGCGCGGCCATACCTTGCTGGATCTCGCCCACCTGCAAGAACGACGTGTCACCGGCAACGAGCAAGTCACATGCGAGTGCAAGTGCAGCACCCCCGTTTACTGCTGCCCGCTCAAGTGCACCCACGACGATGCGATCGGATTCAAACAAGATGCTGTGGATGCGTCGCCACTTCTTCGAAAACAGCGGCACCCAATCTGGCTGAGGGTCTTGACTGAACTCCTTCAGGTCAAGCCCCGAGCAGAAGGCGTTGCCAGCGCCTCGGATAACGATCACGGTCACGTCGTCGTCGTTATGAAGTTGTTCGAGAGCATCACCGAAAGCATCGGCAAGAGGTCCGGTCAGTGCATTTCGGCGTTCGGGACGGTTCAGAACGACATGTGCCACGCGCTCCATTGGACGTTCGATCAGTACGAGTTCACTCATAAGCATTCCTTTGTAGCTGGGCTGATGTCACTTGACCGCCGGGATGACCTTGGATCCGAAGAGCTCGAGACTTCCCATCAGCGATGACTCATCGATACCGCCAAGGTCGAACATGAACAAGTGTCGGTCAAGTCCAAAAATGTCTCGCCAGCTTTCG
>DNHM01000481.1 GCA_003485885.1 Acidimicrobiaceae bacterium | reverse complement strand
TGGTCCATAGGCGACGGGACGAAGGCCCGGACCTCGGCCCCATCTCGTTGAACGGTGACGCCACTTATAGCTTGCGCCTTGTCCCATGCAGACGCACGTGCTCGGCGCACGATCTTCCTGATGCGCTCACCGTTCCACGTCTGGACCGATGTATGCCAGATGCCGTCTGGTCGTGATCGGTCGTCGTCGAGCAGTTCGATCGTGGCTAATGCGGCTGCTGCACATACAGCGGGGATCGTGGGCGGATCGAGTTTCTCGACCCGAGCGGCGAGCTGTAACGCCCACGGTGAAGCTTGTTCGAGGTCATCCATGGACCAAGATGGTGCCATGTCTGAGGTGCAAAGAGTCGGTCAAGAACAACTCGAAGCCGTGGCGACCACGGTTGCGGCGTCGTTCGCCGACGATCCGATCTGGCAATGGATCTATAACACCGGTGATCAGACAATCCCGATCGAGATAGGAATCGTGCTTGCTCGCATGCTTGTCGCCCAGAGCACGCCGGTCGACGCGATTCACGTTGCCACGGGATGCGGCGCCGTCGCGCTGTGGTCGGCTCCGGCCGGCAGCTCTTCGCCTGACAATGAGCAGCTCCGCGACGAACAAACTGGTACCCATTTCGCAGCCTTTGCTGGACAGATCGGTGATCGAATCGCCCTAACCGGCAAACTTAGTGAGACGATGAAGCGACACCGTCCCGACGAACCTCACTGGTATCTCGGCATCCTTGGCACCCACCCTGATCATCAGAACCAGGGCTTGGGCAGCGCGGTACTCACAACGATGGTGGCGCAGGCCGACAAGCTGGGCATACCGACGTTCCTCGAGTCGAGCAACCCTCGTAACTACGGCTTCTATCAGCGTCACGGCTACGTCGAGACTGGCGAGATTACGGTTGAAGACTCGCCACCGCTGCGTCACTTTTGGCGAACGCCGCGATGACGTACCCCATGGGGACTAGTCGTCTTCGTCTGCTTCCATGACCAGGTCGAAACGTTCTGCACAATCAGGGCAGCGGTATGCCACAAAGTCGCCGGGCAGAAACGGGTCGTCCTCGGGCCGTTGGGTCAGTCGATAACAGGTGCCTTGGCACTCGACACAGATGATCTCGTCTGGCACGTCCACCCGGTGACTCTACTGGTGCTGTTGCAACGCCCGTGACCAGCCGTGGTTCCGGCATACTGCACGGGTGCGCATAGTTGCCGGAACAGCACGTGGTCGAAAGCTCGTCGTACCCGACGGCTCAGCGACCCGCCCCACGACCGATCGGGTACGCGAGGCGACGTTCAACGCGTTGTTCAGCCTCGATGTGATCGACGACGCGACCTATGTTGACCTGTTCGCTGGAAGCGGTGCGCTTGGCCTCGAAGCCTTGAGTCGGGGTGCCGCTCACGTCACGTTCGTGGAGCGCGACCGAGCTGCACTCGCGGCCCTGCGCAAGAACATCGACACCCTGGGCTTCGCCGACGAGTCAACGGTTATTGCGACCGACTCGATGCGGTGGATCGCAACCGCTGGCCACTTCGACGTGGTTATCGCTGACCCGCCCTATGACTTCGATGCGTGGGAACTCCTGCAAACCACCGCCGACGCAACGGTGCTGGTTGCAGAATCCAACGCGCCGATTGTTGTCGTTGAACCGTGGGGATTACTGCGGGAGCGGACCTATGGAAGTACCGTGGTGACGATAATCAGCGGACCCGATTTCGGTTCCTGAGACACCGACGCTGCGACAAAGGAGTCCAACGGGTGACGACACGAGTGCTCTATCCAGGGTCATTTGATCCAATCCACAATGGCCATATCGAGATTGTGGAAACTGCCGCTCGTGCGTTCGACGAGGTGTTTGTTGCCGTCGTCGGCAATCCGGGCAAAGGCAGCGGCGTCTTTACGCTCGAGGAGCGGTTCGAAATCATCGCCGAAGCCTTTGCGGGCATGGCCAACGTGACGCCGTTGATGCATAGCGGACTGGTCATAGATCTGGCCCGTGATAACGATGTCGATTTCATCATCAAAGGCCTTCGGGCTTCAGGCGACTTCGAAAGTGAACTGCAACAGGCCCAGATCAACAAGCAGCTTTCAGGCGTCGAAACCATGTTCTTGCCATCGACATCGGTGAGTTCGTTTATCGCCTCGAAGTACATCCGAGAGATAGCGCGATTGGGCGGCGATGTAAGTTCCATGGTGCCTGGTCCGGTTTTGGCACGTTTGCGTGCCAAAATGGCGGGTAGTGACTGATTCACCCCCATTCGATGACATACACGGAGCCGCCCCTGCCCAGGGGGCGCCCGCTGGAGTTGCCGATCTCGTAGCCGAGCTTCGTTACGTGATCGAGTCTGCTCGTCCGCTTCCTCTGTCTGCCAGTTCCACGATCAACAAGGACGACGTGCTCGCCCGGATCGACGAGATTCAGGCGAACATGCCTGATGAACTCCGTTCGGCTCGTTGGCTTCTGAAGGAGCGCGAGGAGTTTCGTGCGAAGATGCGACGCGAGGGCGACGAAATCGTTGCGTTAGCTCGCAATCGGGCTGAGCAGATGGTGCAACGAACCCAGGTCGTTAAGGCCGCCGAGGCACGCGCTCGCAAGGTGCTCGAAACCGCCGAAACTGATTCACGGCGACTCAGGCTCGAGGCCGAAGACTACTGCGACCAGAAGCTCGGAAGTTTCGAGAACGTCCTGCAACGTACGTTGCAGCAGGTCGGTGCTGGCCGCGCCAAGTTGCAGGGCAACCTGCTGGATGAACTTGGCGAACAAGCCCTGCCACAAACTACGCATCCACTTGATGACCCTCACCCGGCACCAACGCAGTCGCCGATGGGTGACCCGCTCCAGGCACCGCTTCCTCCCGAAGCACAGGGGTACTAGTTCATGGCCACGTCGGCGCTCACTGTCGACATCACACCGCTCAAGCGTAAGCCGGGAACCCAACACCATTTTGAGTTGTCGTTCCCACCGCCAGAGGGCGTGGTGCTCGAAACCGCCGAAGTGCGGGCCACGCAGCTGCATCTTGACCTGAAGCTCGAAGGCGCAGGTGAAGAGTTGATCGCTTTCGGCCAGATCCTGGTCGACTGGACCGGGCCGTGTCGCCGTTGCCTCGAAGACCGAGACGGCACGACCACCATCACGCTTCGCGAGGTCTTTCAGGCACGTCCCGTGGAAGGAGAGACCTATCTGTTGGCGGAGAACGAGGTCGATCTGGAACCAATGGTGCGTGAGACCGTGCTGTTGAACCTGCCGGTTGCGCCGTTGTGCAGCGAGGACTGTGCAGGGCCCGACCCTGATCGTTTCCCTACGACCGTTGTGGTCGAACCGGACCCCGACGAACCGCCGCCGGCTGACCCGCGGTGGGCAGCTTTGTCCGAGATTACCTTCAACGAGTAGTCACAACCAGTACCAAAGAAACGCAAAAGAACTCGCCGACAGAGAGTCGGATTGGGTTTGTTCGCGGTAGTCTTCTGGGTCGTTCGTAAACCGGGAGAGCCCGATGGCAGTTCCAAAGAAGAAGACCTCTAAGGCGAAGACTCGTGCTCGCCGGGCTTCAAACTGGTCACTCAAGGTCCCACCGCGCAGCACGTGCCCGCAGTGTGCCCAGGTCAAGGTGCCACATCGCGTGTGTGGTAACTGCGGCCACTATGGCGGCCGCCAGGTCATCGACGTCGCCTGACATAGAGTCGTAGCCACTCATGCTCCCAATCGCGGTCGATGCCATGGGTGGCGACCATGCTCCAGCTCACATTGTCGCGGGCGCCCAGCTAGCAGCCGACGAGGGAATCCCCGTCATTCTGGTCGGGCAACCCGAAGCCATTGGCGAGACATCACTCGAGGTCATTGCGGCCTCTGAAGTGATCGCCATGGACGAGGATCCAACTAAGAGCGTGCGAACGAAGAAGGATTCGAGCCTTGTTCGTGCCGCTGAAGCGGTCCGAGACGGTCGCGCGTCTGGCATGGTCTCCGCTGGTAATACTGGCGCAGCCCTTACCGCTGCCACGTTGCGTATGAAACGCATCAAAGGGGTCGGGCGTCCCGCTATTGCCACCCCGTTGCCGATGTTTTCGGGTGGCACCCCCAACATCTTGATCGATGCTGGTGCCAATGTGGACTGCACCCCTGAGCTACTTGCGCTCTTTGCCCGTATGGGTGCCGTGTACTCCCGGGCAAAATATGGCATCGAGACCCCTCGGGTCGGGCTGTTGTCCAACGGCGAAGAAGCCAGCAAGGGCTCCCCGCTGACCAAGGCGGCCTTCCCGCTGTTGAGCGAATCAGGATGGCAGCAGGCCACTGGTGCCAACTTCATCGGCAATGTCGAAGGACGCGATCTACTCGGCGACGATGTCGACGTGATTGTTACCGACGGTTTCACCGGCAATGTTGCGCTCAAGTCGCTCGAAGGGGCCGCTAAGGCCATCGTCGATGCGCTCCTTGGTGCGTTTGATTCCAGTGACGAGGCACGCCAAGGAGCTCAACTGCTGCTGCCAGCCTTAGCTCCGCTGTACGAACGCACCAACCCCGACTCGGTCGGCGGTGCAGCCCTCGTTGGGGTGAAGGGCGTGTGCATGATCAGCCACGGCTCATCATCGGCAACTGCCATTCTTAATGCCGTACGCGCAGCTCATGAGCTGGCTGAAACTGATCTCGTCGGTCAGCTAACGGCTGCCCTCGCCACCGACTAGCAGCCTTCGGATTCAACAAACGTTGGATCCAACTAGGATGCCGCGCCATGGC
>DNHM01000093.1 GCA_003485885.1 Acidimicrobiaceae bacterium | reverse complement strand
GAACTCGTAGCCTGTAAGTCGAATACTGCATGGACGTGCTGGTATGACAACCGAAACCCCCGCCACGACATTCGCTGAACTCGGTGTATCCGAGCAGATTGTTTCCGCGCTCATGAGCGCGGGCATCGAAACAGCCTTCCCTATCCAGACGGCAACGATCCGAGCCGCAATCGACGGCCGCGACATCTGCGGCAAAGCACCAACGGGTTCCGGCAAGACGTTGGCATTTGGTATCCCCGCGATCGAGCTGAGCTCGATGGGCACACCGTGGCATCCAGCGGTATTGATCCTGTCGCCGACCCGCGAGTTGGCCACCCAGATCAAGGACGAGCTCGAACCATTGGCAGCCGCCAAAGATCGCTCCATCATGACCGTCTTCGGCGGCACAAACATCGAGCGCGACATCAAACGACTCGAGAAGGGTGTCGACATCCTGGTCGCCTGCCCGGGACGACTCGAAGACCTGATCGGTCGCCGATGCTGCGATCTGCGCAACGTCGAGATCGCGATCGTCGACGAAGCCGACCGAATGGCCGACATGGGCTTCTTGCCTGCGGTCAAACGCATCCTCGACCAAACGCCTGGCAATCGACACACATTGCTGTTCTCTGCCACCCTCGACGGCGACGTCGACATGTTGATCAAGCGGTACCAGAACGACCCTCTGACCTTCGAGGTCGACGAACCGGTCGGCGAACTCGGCGATGTCGAACACTCGTGGTACCTCGTACAGCCGGTCAACCGTATTCCGCATGCGATTGCGGTGTTGCAGCGTTACGAATCGTCGATTGTCTTTTGCCGCACTCGCAAAGGCTGTGACCGTGTCGCCAAAGTATTTGCCCAGCGAGGCCTCAGCGCCGTCGCCATCCACGGTGACCGAAGCCAGCACCAACGCGAACGAGCACTTGCCGACTTCACCACCGGCAAGGCCCAGGTCCTGGTCGCAACCGACGTAGCCGCGCGCGGCATCCATGTCGACAACGTTGCGCTTGTCATGCACTACGACCCTGCTGGCAGCGACAAGGACTACATCCACCGCTCGGGTCGCACCGGTCGAGCCGGTCAGGACGGTCATGTCATTTCGATGGTCGTCGAAGACAAGAAGAAGGCTGCCCGCCAGCTGCAGAAAGACCTGGGCATCAAACCAGGTCTCGAGGTGCTCGACGTTGCCGCACTGGGCCCGATCGTCAAACCGCCGAAGCCCAAGCAGCCAGCCAAACCAGAACGCACCGAGCGCGAAAACGACGAACGTTATGGCCGCAACCGTGACCGCAATGAACGAAGCGACCGTAGTAGCCGAGACGGCAGAGACCGAGACCGAGGCGGCAAGAGCCGTGGTACAAGCGACGGCGGCCGTGGTTCCGGCAAAGGCCGAAGTTTTGACCGTGACAGCAGCCGAGACGGAGCTCGCCCCAGCCGTGATGAGCGCGGCCGTAGCTCTACCGAACGAGACCGCGGCGAACGCCGTCCCGACGGAAAACGCAAGGTCCCTCGCCGAGGCCAAAACGATTGGTACCCAAAGGGCCACGACGAGAACAAGAAACGTTCGTCTGGTGCAACTAGTGGTGACAGCGACGACCGTCGGAACCGCGACGACAAGCCCAAAGATCGGCCGGCCAGTGGTCGTAACTCGGCGCAGAAGAAGAGCCGCGACACAAAGGGCCGTCACGCCGACAAGAACTCCACCAAGAACAAGGGCAAACGCCGTAACCCTCGATCTCGTTAACTGGGTTGGCGGCGGGTAGGAACCGTGAAGCTGCTTCCGTCGAAGACCCGCACCAAACCACTGGCAATGTCATAGACACAACCAGACAACACGAGCGAACCGACGTCGACGGCTTCGTTGATGAAGTCGTAGGTTCGCAGATGCTCCAGCTGGGCCAGGACATTGGCCTCGATCGCTGCGTCGAGATCGTGGGTCTGGCCGGTTTCTGCGTACTGGAGCCATGCGCCGACATACGGCAACGCGGTGACCGAATCAGGGGCCATGGCGCCCTTCACCGCACCACAGTCGGCGTGGCCACAGATCACGATGTCGGACACGTGCAATGCCTTGACCGCGAATTCGATCGACGCAGCCATGCCGTCTGCGGCCAGGCCGGAGTCGCTGGGCGGCACGATGTTGCCGGCATTTCGGCACACGAAGATGTCACCGGGTTTGGTCTGGGTGATCAGCGAAGGATCGACTCGTGAATCGGCACAGGTGAGGAACAACACATCGGGCGCCTGCCCCTGCGCAAGGTCATCGAACAGCGGCTGACTCGCCGCGTGGATCTCTTCGGAGTAACGGGCGATTCCGTCGATCAATCGTTGCATGGCAACCTCTCGGTCTGGGGAATGAGCACATTATGCAAGACAGAACCTCAAAGTCCAGGGACGCCGATGAGGAGCCCGCCATCGTCTGAATCCGTGGTTAGGGCTGGCGTCCAAGGTTGTGCGCTTCCCGTTCGATGGCCTCGTCCCGGCTGACCCCGGTGCCGTCGAAGGTAACCACCCGAGCACCCACCAGGCCATCTGCTTGTTCGACGATGTGGCCAACCAGCACCGGCTGTTCGGGCACGTCGTACACCGGCACGACGTTCTCATCGTGCTCTGCCATCAACTCGATGACACCGTAAAACTCGTTGCTCCGGTGCCGATCAGACCTCAACTTCCCCAGTTCTCTGCGGCGCGCCGGAACCGACGGTCACCTAAGACCATGAACAAGCTCTAAACGAAGGACGCTTCTGTCGCATCGATACAACACTCCCAGGCGCGACTAACGAATCGGTGCCAGGCACCTGTTCGTTA
>DNHM01000002.1 GCA_003485885.1 Acidimicrobiaceae bacterium | reverse complement strand
TTGGGTTGTTCTTCCCACCAATGGCCGATGAGCGCAAACGAGCAGACGCCCACAAGCTCCCAACCAACAATCATTTGCAGCACGTTCGCGCTGGTCACAAAGAACAACATGGCAGCGGTGAACAGCGACAAGAAGCCGAAGTAGTGGGTGAAGCGGCGATCACCAGCGACATAGTCGGTGCTGTAGATGTGCACCAGCATCGACACCAGTGTGACCACGACCAGCAGCGTCACGGTCAGGCCATCGACCATGGTGCCAATGGTGAAGTCGATACCACCGTTTGACCACCAGGTACGTTCGGAGACAACCGCTACTGCTGCAGCCGCAGTGCTGCCGGCTTCGGCCTCGGTGAAGGCGGTGAGTGCCGATGCGGATTCGCCGTCGGACGACCCTGCATTGGTATCGATGGGGTAAGCACCCTCGTCGGAGTGGGCATCGGTATCGGTGTCGTGGCTTTCGCCGTCGTCAGCGTGGGCTTCGTCGGCGGCATGCGCTTGATCGTCGGCATACGCCTTGTAGTCGACCGGGATATAACCGGCGTCGCCCTGGTGGTCGACACCATCGATCGAGTATTCGATGTAGTCGCAGGTCTCGGGGGTGCAATTGGCGGCCTCGTTGACCTGGCCAATCCACTGACCGGCAGTAAGCAACGCCAGAATGAAACAAACACCAACCGCAGCAATACCGACTTCGCTACCGCCGCGGGGCATACGTTTGCCGAAGCCGAGAATGATCGCAAAAGACACCGCCATGATGGCGGGAATGATCCACACGTTCTCGAGGAAGAACCCACTGGCTTCGACAGCCAAACCACCGGATTCGGCAGCCAAATACGTCGTATTCATGTAATCAGCCCTTCAAGAGGTCGACCTGATGCAGGTCGATGCTCTTGGAGTTGCGGTAGATGGTCAGGACGAGTGCAAGGCCAACGCCAACTTCGGCGGCGGCCACAGCAATAATGAACAAAGCGAAGACTTCGGCAGGGATCTGTGCGCCGTTGAACGCACCAAAAGCGATCAGGTTGATGTTGACCGCATTCAAGATCAGCTCGATCGACATGAGTACGAGCACAGCGTTACGCCGGGCCAGAACGCCATACACACCAATACAGAACAAGATCGACGAGAGCAGCAGGAACTGCACGAGATACATCGGTGACTCCCCCTTACTCTTTCCGGGCCACGACGATGGCGCCGATAAGTGCAGCGAGCAGCAATACCGAGATTGCTTCGAACGCCACGATGTAGGTACTAAAGATCGAATCGGAGACCTGTTCGACGGTGGTCGGGCTGTTGCCGAGCACGTCGATCTCCTCGTCGCCCGCGAAGTCGACTACTGCGTAGCCCATGACCAGTACGAGGAGCACTGCGGTCAAGATGGCGGGAATGACGTTGTCGTGGTCGAGACCATCTTCGTTGCCGACCTTGGCCCGAGTAAGCATGATGCCGAACAGGAACAACACGATGACGGCGCCGATGTACACCAGCACCTGGGTGATGCCTACGAATTCAGCGCCGAGCAGCAGGAACTGGGCAGCGACGCCGGCCAACACCACCACGAGATACAGCGCAGCGTGCACGATGTTGCTGGTCGTGACAACCCGCAGCGCTGCAATCACCATGACCGCTGCAATGAGATAGAAGAAAACGTTCTGCGCCACAACTGCACCCAGCACAGGAGCGCTCACCATGGAGGCAACGGCGGTAATCATGACGACGGACTCGGCAGTTTCTTGATCTTGACCTCGGCTCCGGCCTCGTACGCTGGGTACTCAGGCACGGTTTCCATCCAGTCAGCCAGGCGACCCTTGTCGTGGAGCAGATCAGCGATCTTCATTTCGCTGAACTCGAACTCGGGGCTCCAGAAAAGCGCATCGAACGGACAGACCTCGACGCAGATTCCGCAATACATACAGAGTGCGAAGTCGATATCGAAACGATCAAGCTTGTTCTTCTGACGGGGTTTGCCACCGGCACGACGGGGCGGCGCGAGTTCTTTATGGCCCTCGATGTAGATACACCAGTCGGGACACTCGCGTGCGCACAACATGCACGCAGTGCAGTTGTCATGGTGCAGGGCAATAACGCCTCGGGCCCGTTCAGGCGGCGCCTCTTTGACATGCGGATATTGGACCGTGTGCGCGCCCTTCGACGGCGCTGGCGGTGCAAGTGGCCCATCAGGGAACACTGTTTTGATGAACGTCTTGGCAGTAACACCAAGACCCACCAACATGCCGGGCAATTTAGGCACAAAACACCTCACGCGAGTTGCGAGCGCAGCGAGCACACTCGGTAAGTGAACGAGGGCCCCAGCCCGAGAGAACGGCCGGCATCTAGAAGACCACCTTGAAGATCGCGGTCACGACAATGTTGAACAGTGACAAGGGAATCAGGAACTTCCATGCGAGACGTTGCAACTGGTCTTCACGGAACCGGGGGTAGGTGATCCGGAACCAGAAGATCAGGAAGGCAATAAAGACCATCTTGGCAGCCAGTACCAATGGGCCGATGTAGTCCATGATTTCAGCGTTGATGTCGACGAATGGGACCGTCCAACCGCCGAGGAACAGGGTTGCACCAATTGCCGAGAACACCGCAGCAGTCGCAAACTCGCCAATGAAGAACAGCAAGAACCGCATGCCGGAGTATTCGGTCAAATAACCAGTAACCAGTTCAGATTCAGCGACTGGCATATCAAACGGTGGCTGGGTGAGTTCAGCCTGCACTGCAACCATGAAGATGAAGAAACCAATGATCTGAGGGATGATGAACCAGACGCCGAAGTCTGCTTGTGCAGCAACGATGCCTTTCATGTTCAACGTGCCAGCCATGATCACGACACCAACAACCGAGAGAACCAACGGAAGTTCGTAGGCGATGAGCTGACCGGCAGCACGAATACCACCGAGCAGCGAGTACTTGCTGTTGGAGCCCCAGCCTGCCATCAAGATGCCGATCACCGACACCGATGACACGGCCATAGCGAAGTAGATACCGGTGTTCAGGTCCACGAAGTGGGTATCGGGGCCGCCGGGCAACACCAATACCAACATGAACGTGGAAACAAGGACCACAAACGGGGCGGCTGCGAACACAAACCGGTCGGCCTTGCTGGGGAAGATGTCTTCTTTCTGCAAGAACTTGCCAAACTCGGCCAATAGCTGAAGCTGGCCGTAGGGGCCGGTTTCCATAGGACCAAGACGGCTTTGCATGAAGCTCATCATCTTGAACAGGAACAGGTAGACAAGTGCGCCAGTCGGCAACAACACTGCGACAAGACCGATACCGATCTTGGCCAAGGTGTCCACCCAATACGGCGGGTTGATCGCAAGGAACGACGAAATCAAAGGGTTCACCGGTCGATATCTCCGAGGATGAAGTACAGCGACGCCAAAATGGTGGCGATGTCGGGCACGAGGACACCTTCGAGCAGCCACGGCGAGATCGACATGTTCGAGAACGAAGCGGTGCGAATCTTGACCCGAAACGGAGTGAGTTCACCCTTGCTCACCACGTAATAACCCATGGCGCCGAGCGGATTCTCGGTCTGCACGTACGATTCGCCGGCGGGAACCTTGATGATACGCGGCACCTTGGCCATGACCGGGCCAGCAGGCAGGCCATCGAGCAGCTGCTCGACCATGTAGGTGGCTTCGCGTGTCTCTTGCAGGCGAACCCAGTACCGACTGAACGAATCACCGTCGGGGTGGGTCCAGACTTTCCAGTCCAGATCTTTCCATGCCAGCGGGGAGTCAGCGTCTCGACGCAGATCCCAATCGACACCGGAACCACGCAGGTTTGCGCCACTCAGGCCGTAGGCCATAGCAACATCGGCAGGGATGATGCCGACACCACGGCAACGGGCTTGGAAGATCTCGTTGCCAACAACTAGGTCTTCCATCTCGTCGCAGAAGTCACGAACCTTCTGCATGGATGACTTGGTTTCCTTGATCCATCCAGCGGGCAGGTCGTCTTTGACGCCACCGATGCGGTTGAAGTTTGGATGGAAACGGCCGCCGGTCGCAGATTCGATCTGGTTGAGAACGAATTCGCGATCGCGGAACGCGTAGAAGATCGCAGTAACACCACCGAGTTGCACGGCCATGTCGCCGAGAAACAACATGATGTTGGCGATGCGACCCATCTCGAACAGGGCAGTTCGGATGTACTGGGCTCGAGGCGGAGCCTCGACCTCCATAAGTTCTTCGGCCGCCAGGATGAACGGCACCTCGTTGGCGAAACTGCCGACCCAGTCGATGCGGTTGATCAGCGTGGTGACCTGGGGGTAGGTACGCACCTCGGTGAGTTTTTCATATCCCCGGTGCATGTACCCCATGATGGGTTCCGCAGAGATGACCTGCTCGCCGTCGAGGCGGGCAACGATACGTAGCGTGCCATGAGTAGCCGGGTGCTGGGGCCCAATGTTGAGGGTCATACCCTCGGTTTCGAGCTCTACATTGACCCGAGCGTCGGCGGCTTGCGCAGCGATGTAGCGGAGTTGTTCATTGTTCGTGATGTCGAATTCGGCGTTGATATCGGTAGTCACTCGTTGGCCTCGCCATCGGTCGCTTCGCCATCTGCATCATCATCGGCACCAGGCATGGCTTCAACATCGACGATGCCAGGCCATGGCTTGACCCTGCGAGACACCAAGGGATAGTCCTTACGCAGCGGGTTGCCCTCGAAACCAGTAGGCAGGTACAACACCCGCAAGTCAGGGTGACCAATGATGTTGATACC
>DNHM01000165.1 GCA_003485885.1 Acidimicrobiaceae bacterium | reverse complement strand
ACCGCAGGAACCTCATCGTGAAAGGCAAGTCCTGACCATGATCTTCGAACAGCACTACCTCGAGTGCCTCTCGCAGGCGTCGTACTTCATCGGCGACGAATCGACTGGCCGAGCGGTCGTCGTCGACCCGCGCCGAGACATCGCTCCGTACCTTGCATCCGCCGAAGAACATGGCATGACCATCGAACTGGTGCTCGAAACACACTTTCATGCTGACTTTTTGTCGGGACATCTGGAGATGGCTGAAGCAACCGGTGCAGAGATTGCGTATGGCTCGATTGCAGATCCAGAATTCCCGAGCCGCAAGCTCGCACATGGCGAACGGATTTCACTCGGCGAGATCGAACTTGAAATTCGCCACACGCCAGGCCATACACCCGAGTCGATAAGCATCGTGATCTACGAACACGGCGACGACGCTGCGCCCTACGGTGTGCTGACCGGCGACACCATGTTCATCGGCGATGTCGGACGCCCCGATCTTCTGTCATCCAAGGGCGTAACCAAAGAGGAACTCGCGGGCCAGCTGTACCACTCGCTCCATGAACAGCTCATGACGCTGCCCGACGAGACGTTGCTCTACCCCGGGCACGGCGCCGGAAGCTCGTGCGGCAAGAACCTTTCTTCGAATACCTCATGTTCAATTGGTGTGCAGCGCGAAAACAACTACGCGGTGCAACCCATGACCAAGGAGGCCTTTATCGATGTCGTCACCGAAGGCCAGACCGCTCCCCCTGCGTACTTTGGTTACGACGCCGCTTTGAACAAGGCCATCCGCCCGCTGTTCTTCGAGGAAACGGGTTCTCGCCCACTCGACCTCGCCGAAGTATTGGACGCCCAGCAGACTCGAGCGATCGTTCTCGACTCCCGTTCGCCGGACGAGTTTGCACTCGGCCATCTCCGCGGATCCATCAATGTCGGCCTCGCTGGCCGCTACTCGGAATTTGTAGGCGGCATCATCACCGCTGGCACCCCAATCGTCATCGTCGCCGACGAAGCGCACGAAAACGAGTCAAAAACTCGGCTCGCACGAATTGGATTCGACGACGTGATCGGCCATCTGGCCGACCCCGTTCAGGCGTTTACCAACGCACCAAAACATGTGGTGCGCAGCTCCCGAGTCGAGGTCGCTGGTGCCAAGGCTGCTATGGCCGGTGTAGCCGACCTGCAGGTGGTCGACGTGCGCCAGCCCGGCGAAACCGCCGACGGCGTCATCGAGGGCGCAACGCTGATTGCTTTAACCCAGCTCAACGACCGCATCAACGAACTCGACCCAACGAAACCGACACTGCTGTACTGCGCAGGCGGATTCCGTTCCATGATCGCTTCTAGCAAACTTGAGCAAGCTGGTTTCACCGATGTCACCGACTTGCTCGGCGGCTACGGCGCGTGGTCTGGAGCCGGCGAACCAGTCGTCGTGCCAGCGGGCGTCTAACCACGCACATCTGTGAACCTGCGCCCGCCTGCGACCGCCGACGTCATCGCAGGTTTGTCTGTCGCTGTCATACTAATTCCTCAAGCGATGGCGTATGCCGAACTTGCTGGCCTGCCGCCGCAGGTTGGTTTGTTTTCGGCTGCGCTCCCGCTGATAGTTGCGGCACCGCTTGTGTCATCGCCCTATTTGCAAACCGGTCCGGTTGCGCTGACTGGGCTGCTGACGTTTGGGGCGCTTGCCGGTCGGGCACCGACCTTTTCGGCCGAGTACATAGAACTCGCGGTTCTGCTTGCACTGATGGTCGGCATACTTCGCCTCCTTCTTGGTCTGGCCAGGCTGGGCACGATTGCGTATCTGTTGTCCGATCCGGTGCTCGGCGGATTCACAACCGGAGCCGCCATTCTCATCCTTGCGAGCCAACTGCCTGGAGCCGTGGGCGCACAACCAACAGGAACCGGGGTGCTCAAGCGCGCTGTCGACACAGTTGCATCGCCTCAGTCGTGGCAGGTGGGCGCGCTCCTTTTTACCGGAGCTACCGCTGCCTTGATGGTTGGCGGCCGGCGAATCCATCGTTTCTTCCCTGGTGTGTTCGTGGCCGTGATGGGCGCCATTCTGCTCAGTGCAGCGGTCGGTTATGGCGGCGAGACCATCGGTGAACTACCAGGTGGGTTCATACGCCCTCACACCGTCTTTCCGTGGAACGAGTCACTTGGCCTGCTGCCCGCTGCAGCGGCCATCGCTCTGGTCGGCTTTGCAGAACCAGCCTCGATCGCTCGAGCCTTTGCAGCTCAAGACCGACAACGATGGGACGCCAACAAAGAGATGGTCGGCCAAGGTGTTGCCAATATCGCTTCTGCCTTGTCCGGTGGGCTTCCTGTCGGCGGCTCGTTCTCTCGGAGCGCACTTGGGCGCATGGCGGGAGCCAAGACCGCATGGACGGGAGCGATTGCTGGCATCATCGTGTTGTTCGCATTGCCGCTCGCTCCGCTGGCCGAGCCGCTTCCACGGGCCGTACTGGCGGCAATTGTGATTACCTCAGTGGTCAAGCTCATTGACCTACGATCCATCGCCCGCCTCTTCACCGTATCGGTGCCACAGGGTGTGGTCGGGTTGGGCACGCTGGGTGCGACGTTGGCCTTTGCCCCCCGGGTCGAACGAGGCATCTTCGTGGGCGTGGCTTTGTCGATCGGTGTCCATCTCTATCGTGAGCTCAATGTGGTCGCCGACGAGCAGGTCACCGGCTCCACCCTCACGATCTCGCCACGTGGCGTATTGTGGTTTGCGACCGTTCCCCGCATCGAAGCAATCTGTCGAACAAAACTTGCCGACGATCCAACCATTGACACGATTGTCCTGGACCTTGCGGGTGTAGGGCGGCTGGACTATACGGGTGCTGCCACGCTCCAGCAGTCGATCACCACATTCGAGGCCACCGGCATCCGCGTCAAGATCACCAACGTGGGCCCAGGGGCCAAACGAGCAGCCTCTATCCATTTCACGCCACAATGATTTGCAACCTACTGAAAGTTAGGCACTTTTATGTTTGACCTCCTTCCGAACCAGCTGCCATGGTTCGTCGCCGGACCGGCCCTCGGGCTACTTGTGGTGGCCCTGTTTGGGTTGGCGAACCAGCCACTTGGAGCAAGTGGCGCGTATGTACAAACTGCGGGCTGGCTCCGCCGGCGCAGCGGGATCGCCACCTGGCGGGTCTGGTACTTCGTTGGCATGTTCCTCGGCGGGCTTCTGGTCACCCAGGTGCTACGAGACGACAGCCCGGTCCGCAGCGGTTACGACGCGTTGCGCGACGCGTTTCCTCTGTGGTTCGTCATACCACTGGTGTTTACTGGCTCGGTGCTACTTGGTTATGGCGCCGGCCTCGCCGGCGGCTGCACGTCCGGGCATGGTTTGTGTGGCACTGCCCAACGTTCACCAGCCTCGCTGGCCGTCACTGCGACCTTCATGACAACGGCCATTGTGACCACGTTCGTGTTGGGCCTCGTCACCGGCGGTGCGCTGTGAAACTGAACGTTCTTGGCCTCATCAGTGGCATCGCCTTTGGCGGCATCCTCGCCGGCGCCCGCCTCCATGAATACGACACCATCCACTCGACGCTCTCGTTCGAAGACCCATACGTCTTCCTATTTATGGGATCAGCCGTGGCTATTTCCGCTCCGCTCCTGTGGTGGCTCGAACGCCGAGGCACCGAGACACCTCTCGGCGGCACGCTCGCTCTGTCACGAGCCAAACCAGAGCCCCATCACCTCAAGGGCGGCGCACTCTTCGGCATTGGATGGGCCGTTGCTGGCACCTGCCCCGCCCCCGCACTAGTCATGCTCTCATCGGGAGCCCTGCTGGCACTGGTAGCCATACCCGGCATCTTTATTGGGCTCGGCCTTCGCGAACGACAAGCCATGCGCGACCTTGAGCGGTCCGTCCTTGGCCAGAAAACAACGAACCCCAAAACACCAGCTCGTTAACGCACGAACTACAGGGCGATACCTTCGATATCGACCTTGGCATCGCGTTTATCTCGCCGCCGCAAAGTCGTTTCACGATATTTCACCCGCCAGCCATCGGCCGTCTTGACGACTTGGTCGTAGTACGACGCAGTGCCCGTTTTCCCCTGACCTAACAGTGCGACGATGCGAAAGCGCAGTTCGGCTCCTTCTTCGCTCGGGTTCGTGTAAACGTTCGTCATCATGTGGGTCCGAGGATGCGCAGCCTCCTCCTCCATGAACAGAATGATTTCGTCGATACCAACCAAACGCCGAGCACCGACGCCGGTCAGATCAAAGACAGCGTCCTCGGTGAAGATGGTTCGAAGTTGGTCCCAATTGCGGTCGTCGATCGAATCGCCATACCGGCCCGGGATCTCGCATAGATCAAGCCGATCTTCGAGTGTGAGTTGCATAGGCACGACCTTACGCCGTCGGTGCAAGTGTGTCCTAGGTCACTCACTTCCCCTACCGAATGAGTGACCACGGGTCTGTGCCCTTGACACCTTCAATGACGACCCCGGATCCGTCGCCGCAGGTGATCGTCGACCCGCCCACCACTCGCGACTCGGGACCACTCCCCCAGCTCTCGTCTGCGCGAGACTGGAGCGCATGCACACCGATCCCACCCGCACCGCTGCCGCTACCGAACTCTTACAGACAATGATCCGCAACGAGTGCGTCAACGATGGCACGCTCGAGTCCGGCGACGAGATCCGCAACAGCGATCTACTGGAGACCTATCTCGAGGGCACAGGTCTCGATTGCCAACACTATGACTCGGCGCCAGGTCGACGGTCAATCGTGTCTCGGATCGAAGGCAGCGATCCCAACGCCCCGTCGTTGTGCCTGATGGGACACACCGACGTTGTGCCGGTGACACCGTCTGGCTGGAGTCGTGATCCGTTTGCAGGTGAGCTCATTGATGGTGAGGTCTGGGGCCGAGGCGCCATCGATATGTTGGGCCAGACCGCTGGCATGGCTGTTGCCTTTAAACACCTGGCGGCCTCTGGATTTCGACCCAAAGGTGATCTGATCTTCTTTGGTGTGGCCGACGAAGAAGCAGGAGGCAACTGGGGCGCGCGGTGGATGCTCGACAACAACCTCGACGCTGTCAAGGCTGACTATGTGATCACCGAGTGGGGCGGCGTGCCCAGCGAGACCCCAACCGGCACCGCACTCACGCTGAATGTCGCCGAGAAAGGTGTCGCCTGGCAACGACTCAAGCTCAAGGGCACACCAAGCCATGGTTCAATGCCATGGGGCGCGGACAACGCTCTTATCAAGGCTGCCGAGGTCGTGCGTCGCCTGGCCGAATATCGGCCGACCCCCAACATTCACAATCTCTGGCGGGAGCTCGTCAAGAACCTGCATTTCGACGCTGACACCAAAGATGCCATGCTCGATCCTGACCGCCTCGACGACGCTCTCGCAGGTCTCGACGATCAGATGCATGCCCGCACGCTGCACGCCTGTTCTCACACCACCTTTAGCCCCAATGTCGTGCACGGCGGCACCAAGACCAACACCGTGCCCGACGAGGTCATCGTCGAGGTCGACATTCGTACACTCCCTGGCGAAACGCCCGAAGACATTCAGCAGCACCTGCGCACCGCTCTTGGCGAAGCGCTCTACAACGAAGTCGAGATCGAGCCGATTCACCTCGATATGGCCACCGCGTCACCCACCGACACACCTCTCTGGGATGTACTGAGCGGCATCATGAAGTCGGCCCATCCTGGTGCCGAGATCCAGCCGTCGCTCATCACCGGCGGCACCGACGCTCGCTTCTACCGAGCTGCTGGATCAGTGGCCTATGGCGCCGCGTTGTTCTCCGCAGGCATGCGAGCCGAGGTTTTCGCCGACCGGTTCCACGGCAACGACGAACGCATCGATGTCGAGTCGATCGGCCTCACGACCGAACTCTTTGTCGAGACCGCCGTGCAAATGCTCACCTAGTGGACCCGCTCGAAATCGGCCCCGAAGCCGCGCAACGAGCTCGTTCTCTCGCCGCCCAGAAGAATAACGCCATACTTCGTATGCGGATCGGAGCTCTTGCCGTTGTTGTCGGCGCCAGTCTGTTCCTGATGTGGAACGATGCTGCGGCGCATGCACTCTGGGTCCTGCCCACCATGCCACTGTTCTTCAGCGCCGACTTGCGACTGGGGGGTCTGGTCGAGTCGTACCATTCAATCGCTACCCAGGATGAGCACGGCGGGTCGGAGATGGCCTATGTTGCCGAGATTCTTCGGGGCGGGTACCGAAACGAATACTACGGCTTGTTAGCTGCAGCACTGCTTGCAGTGTCGATTCGAGGCTGACACACACGGCGGTGCGTTCGATGACCGCACCGGCTTGATGCGCAAACATCGTGGCCATTTCTCCGGCCTTGGTCCGTACCGGTGATCCTTGTGCTCGGTCCTTGTAGTTGTGCCCATAGATCAAGTACGACGCAATGGTTCGACCCCCGAAAACGGCGAAAGGCCCACCTCGTAACGAGGCGGGCCTTTCGATCAATCAGTACTTGGTTGGATGGTGCTACTGGCGGAAGCGGCGACCCTCACGAGTGACCAGCACGCCTGCACCAAGCACAGCGGTGCCGATCACGGCCAACAGGCCGGTTTCGACACCAGTCTCAGCGAGCTCGGCATCTTCTTCTTCCTCTTCTGCGTCAGCGTCATCGGCATCGGTCGTTGCTGGTGCTGCAGGAACGATAGCGACCCAGGTTGCGCCAGCTTGTGAGCCGTCGAGAGCGCCTGCGCTCAAGAAGAAGTTGTCGCCAACTGTTGCGGTCAGCGAGGCGCTCCACGAACCGCCGCTATCTACTTCAACGTTCTGAGCGTTTGCGATATCACAGTCAACAAGTGCACTAATTTCACCTGCTGCAGCGGTGATCTCCGCCAGATCGGACGAACCAGGCACGAGCGTGTCGGCCGGAGACACACACGCCACCAGAAGAACCGATGTGTCAGGAATGAAGTCAGCCCCGGTAGCAGTCATGGTGTATTCGCCGGGTGCTGGAACGGTAGCCGGATCAGACGTGACCGTCCCGATGACAGCGTCTTGTGCTTGTGCGGTTCCAGCCAAACTTAAGCTGACCAACACCATGGCAACCATGGCGGAAAGTAATTTACGCATGATGAATTTTCTCCCTCGAAGTGACGCCTGACATTCTAGTGCCTCGAGACCATCGAAGGACTGTTTTCAGGGCTGCTTTATGGCCTTCACCAATTCGGCCAACAACGCCGGTGTTGCCGCGGCGACCGGGGTACGCCGATCAAGATGACTGCGGGCGATCAGATCCCGACCGTTGACATCAACAATCACCCCGCCGGCCTCTTCGCAAACAAGTAGCGCACCCGCATAATCCCACGAGCCGTGTGCGTCGATTGACAGGTCAGCGTATGCATCGAAAGTGCCGTCGGCCACGCTGCAGATATCGAGCGCTGCGGCTCCATAACAACGAAACTGTCGCCACCCGAAGTGCCGCTCTGGCAGGCCGGACACCGTCAAGAACGCGTCACCAAGTTTTTCAACGCCCGATGGCGTAATACGTTGCCCATCTCGATAGGCACCTTGGCCACGGATGGCGTGCCATGACGTGCCTGTTGCCTGGTTGACGACGAGTGAGGCAAGTGGCCCGACCTCATCGAGGGCACATAGGCTTGTTCCGTACCAGGGCAGGCCGGCGGATGCGTTGGTCGACCCGTCGATCGGGTCCATAACGACCAGAATTTCACGATCGGGATGTGTCACGCCGGACTCTTCACTGAGTACACCGAGACCAGCGCTGGTCAACAGGCCAAGCGCTATTGCGTCGGCAGAAACGTCGAAGGTGTACTGACCGTCCCGGTTTCCAGACAGGCCCCAGTCTTCATCCTGATGGATTCGGCCATGAATGGCCGACGCCACCTCACGAAACAACTCGATAATCCGCAGTGCTTCCACTGCGGAGACCGTATCGTGTTTGCTAGTTTCGGTGTAGCACCTAACCAGGAAGCCAGCGTGGCAGTTGTCGACATAGCAACGTTCGTCGCAGATCTCAAGGATCTGGCGGCCGACCATGGGTTCCACGTACATGACGAACGTCATTTCGTGGAGACCTACAGCATGCGTCAGGCGTGGGAAGTTGACCTTCACCCTGCGCACGCATGTGGCGGGCCTCTTGACATGCATCTCTCGCTCGAGGTTGAACCTCGAACCATGTTGTCGTTCGAAGACGTCATCATGTCGATGCCCGAGGGCGATGAACCTCCCGATGATCACCTCTTGCCGCTCACTATCACGTGGTCGATGCCTCCGCTCCAGGCAAGCCCCGACCTTTTAGTGCTTGCGACAGAACTTGCCGGAGTCGGCGGCCCCGACCTGTCACTCGAAATATCAGCAGCTGATGCGTACCTCGGCGTGATCGATGCCGCACAACGAAGCGTGACTATCATCTCGCGCAGCTCCACATCACTCGCCAGATTGTTTATGGGCCAAGAGGATCTCAGTGACCTTTTTCGGCGACTTTCTGCGGTTTCAGAGTTCCTCATTGACCGGGCGCCAGCCTGGTTGGGCGAGATTTAGCGAGCCCGGTCGACCCAACGGGAACGGTCCCTCAAAATCATGATGGCGCGACCGTTCATCTTTGGACTAGTTTGCTTCTATGGCGTGCACATCTGCACCTCACGTGCAAACTCCTGAACCGATACCGCAATACTCGGCACTTCGGGCCGCTCTTGTTGGTTACTCGCTGAAAATTGGTGTGCGCGGGTGGTCTGGGTTTGGATGGCAGATCGTGCTCTTGTTGCCTCCGGCCCTGTTGTACTTCTATGTGCGCGACCTGAGTGCTGGACAAGAACGCGAAGCATTCGAAAACGCAGCATCGATCGTTGACCTTCAGAAGTCACTCGGCCTGGACTGGGAATCGACCCTGCAACAACAGGTTCTCGAATCCGACTGGCTCATCGCCGCTATGAACTGGGTCTACATCTACGGTCACTTCCCGGTCATTGTCGGATCACTCGTTCTTCTGTTCGGACTAAGCCGCCGCAACTTCATCACCCTGCGTAACGCCCTCGTGATCAGTGGCGCTATCGGGCTTGTCTGTTTCGCGTTATATCCGGTAGCTCCGCCGCGCTTATTCGACCCAAATGTCTTCTTCGATAGCTTGGGTGAACTCAGCGGCAGCTATCGGATACTGCAGAACCCGAAAGTCACCAACCAGTTCGCAGCGGTCCCGAGTTTCCATGTCGGGTGGAATGTGTTGGTCGCTGTAACGGTGTGGAGAGCGAGCCATTTCCGGTTGCTTCGGATCGTTGCTGTTACCTTCCCGCTCCTCATGATGGCTGCAGTGGTGCTCACGGCAAACCATTGGATGCTCGACATCGTTGCGGGACTTTCAGTTGCCGGTATCGGCATTCTCGGCGCCAAGGGCGTCGAGCGACTGGCGAACCGTTTCGCGCCGCAGAGCCTGGCGCATCCCCTTGCCACCGCAACAGCAACAGGCCTAGCTGTATCTGCATCACAAACGTGCCTGATCAAAGACTGCTCTAGCTGACGCCAGCGAGAAACCGCGTAGGCGATCCGGCCACGAGAGTGATCACGAGATAATGGTGGGGCCGGTGGGTCTCGAACCCACGACCGAGCGATTATGAGTCGCGCGCTCTAACCAACTGAGCTACGGCCCCGAAGCCCCCACGCTAGCAAGTTGATGCGACGCCAACGTGCCGTTTGTCTCGCGCTCTCTCTCGTACACGGGTTTCTCTTGTAACAACGCTTCGATTGGCTTCCCTGAGGCCGTTCTTAGCCCACCGTTACAACCGCCGAATTCCGTACCTGATCACGCCGCAAAAAGCGAAGAACCTTGGCTTCCCGAGGAGGCCAAGGTTTCCTTCACAGCTCCGGGGTGGGGCTCGAACCCACGACCTGCGGATTAACAGT
>DNHM01000322.1 GCA_003485885.1 Acidimicrobiaceae bacterium | reverse complement strand
GACCCCGCGTGACATCAGAGGCGGAGCAGCTGGAGGCCTTTCCACTCTTGGCCGAGGACATCGACGATGATCTCGTCGGAGGCACCCAGCCACCGCAACGCGTGGTCGTACATCGAACGGGCGTCGATCGTGATGCGCAGGTCGCCGTCGGCAAGGTCGCCTAGATCAGGTTCTCCGATGATCGCACTTTGTGCCACCGGCGGGCCGACGAGGAAGGACAATCCGCCGTGGCCGTGGTCGGTGCCCAGCGAGCCGTTCTCGGCTGCCCGACGGCCGAACTCCGACACGACCAGCGCAAGTGTGTTCTCGGCGTGACCTGATGTTTCGAGCGCAGCGAACAGGTCAGCGAGCCCGTCGGCAACCAGCTGTAACAGCGCCCCCTGCTGAGAGGCCTGCCCCGAATGGGTGTCGAAGCCATTGATCGTTACATAAAGGATCTGTGCGCCTACGTTTCCTTGGATAATTGCCTGCGTTGCTTGGAACAGTGCCTGGTCACCATCCACATCGATCTCTTGATCGACGTTGTCGCTGACATCGACATCAGCCACGAGCTCCTGAAGTTGGATGACAGCCTCGACGGTTTGAGGGAAGGCAGCCATCGCTTCGCCCATCACGCCGCGACCAGCAGGGTCCGACATTGCCAGCACCGCTGCGGTCACGTCATCGTTACCTCGAGGTGGGTTGAGCCGGAACCCTTCGACCGACTGGATCGCTACCGGACGACCTTGTTCACCCTGCGCGGCCAACGTGCTTTGGCCAAGAGCGATGGCCCGTAGCGGCACCTCCTCGTCAGGTTCAGTTGCCTCGAGCCACCGGCCAAGCCATCCAGACCTGGCGGGTTCGCCGGGTCGGGCGGTGCGCCATGCGTCTTGGGCAACGAAGTGTGATCGCCCTTGCCCTTGCAGGCCGGTGCCGTAAAGGGCTGCGAGCTGGCCGTTGTCCCATAACGATTGCAACGAAGCCAAGCTCGGGTGCACGCCGTATTCAAGACCGGCGAAGGTGAGCAGGTCAGACTCTGGCAGAGCAATCGTTGGTCGAAGATCTCGGTACAGACCCGACTGGGGAACGAACGTGTTGAGCGCATCGTTCCCTCCCTGCAGGTCAACGACCACCAACGTGCGCGCCGTGCCGGAAGATTGGCGAGCAAAAGAGTGCAAAGCCGCTGCGTTTCGAGGTAGCGCCAGACCACCGAACAGGCCGGATGCGGCAACCCCGCCACTCAGTCCAAGAAATGTGCGTCGATTCATCGTCATCAGACAACCACCAGGTCTGGCGAAGCGAGTGTTGCAGCCAGGCGATCTACGCCGGGCCGAAGGTTCTCTAAGGCCTGCTGCGTCGCTGGTCGAAAGCCGTCGACGATTCCAAACCGTTGTGCCAACAGATCGAGGTCGTTCGTCAACGCTGCGGGGTCAATACGGGAGTTGTTGCGGCCCGTCTGGTCGGCCAGATGTGCCGCCAGATTGAAACGAGCGATCGTGGCCGACGTAGACAGATAGGCATCTGGCGGTGGGAAACCACCCACGTTCGGAGGTTGCATCGGCACCTGTCCCGCCAGAGTGAAGAACTCACGAAGTTGCTCTCTGCCGGCTTGAGTCATTCGCAACTTTCGGGCGGTCACATACCAGGCGACAGGCTCCAGCACTGAAGGGACAGCGTGGCCTGCGACACCAAGTTCAAGCAGGCGCCGCAGGACCGGTTTCAGCTCCCATGTCTCGGCGAATGCCGTCGGCAGGTCGGCCACAAGATCGACGTCGTACTCCTGCCCCAACACCGCCGTTGCCAGCTTGTGCACAACACGTTCGGCCGTTGCGGGGTGAGCTAATACCGCCGCCATCGTGGTGTCGAGGTCGTGCACGCCTTCGACACCGAGCAGCGTCTGCGGGCTGTTGTCATGACGACTTGCCACCAGACGGACGGCCCCATCTCGGCTGTGCACCCGCCACCCGGTGAGTGCTCGAGCCGCAGCCTTCACATCGTCTTCGGTGAAGTTGTCGACACCAACCGAATACAACTCGAGCATCTCCCGCCCGAAGTTCTCGTTGGGGTTCTCTTTTGTGTTCGTGCCGCCGTCTAGGAAACGGAGCATCGACGGATCGATGGTCACCGCTCGGAGTAGCTCGGCGAAGTTCCCCGTGGCATGGCTGGCCAGCAGGTTCATGTGGTCGAACATCCAGTGGCGAGGCCTGACCACCCGGCCCGATACGGCGAAATAGTCGCTCCAGAAGAACTCCATAAACGTCTCGAGCGGACGGGGTGATTCAACGGCAGCATCGATCCATCTCACAATCCCGGTGGCAACGACACGCGCTTGCTGTTCATCTGTGCGGTCGATGTCGGCAAACGGATCGGTCCTCGCCGGCACTCCGTGCTCGTCCGGGTCGACCAGTCGTTCGATGACTGCAGCGGCGCCAAGCCCCGCCCACTCATCGAGTTGGCCGTCGGTGAATCCCCAGCCAATCTTGCGGCCAAGCCAGGCCAATCCAATGTGCTCTTCCATGCCTACACAATCGGCGCAGAACCTAAGGCGCCCCCCAGAGCAAGGTAATAGCTGGTCAAGAATCGCGTCCGCGCGTGTTAGCGCCGGTCGGTAATGCCGAGCGGGGGATGCATCGACGGACGCAACTCGCCGACATAGGTCGCTGGGACGTGCCGCCGTTGGTAACGGCGCCCGCGGATCTGTTCGTACTCAGCAGCAAACTCGGGCCATCGCGGCACCGGGGAGTTTGTAGCAATACCGCCGTGTACCTGATCAAAGGTGCCCTCGCCCAGCAACATGAAGAGCTCACTATGGGGGAGGTCGCACACGCGCTCCCACAGATCATGGTTCATCAGCCCGCCGCCGGGTGTAACGAACTGGCGGTCATACCCGCCTTGTTCGCAAGGTTGGCGAGTGCGGCGATTGCGATTCGGACGATCTCGTGGTCTGATCGAGCCACTGGGACACCCGATAACTGCACGCCGTAATCCGCCGACAGACAGCGGTCAAGCCGCGCCGCATATCGGCCCGAGCAGTGCGCTCGGAAATCACGGCGCGACTCGGTGACGATCACCATCCGACCCTCGCCAACTCGTTCTACAACACGTATACTGATTGGTATGACGACACCTGTGCCGACACGATTCACCGACGACGAACTGGCGCTGATCGACGAACTCATCGACAGCGGCATCGCCGAGAACCGCTCGGCCGTCATCAGGCGAGGAGTCCATTACCTCGCCGACTCCGTACGCCGGGCTCGGGTCGGCGCATCGATTGCAGCGTCGTACCGTGAGCAGCCCCAAACGCACGAGGACGATGAACTCGCAATGGCGAGCGCGATTGCGATGACCGAGGCGGAGCCTTGGTAGCCCAGGCCGAGATCTGGCTGATGGAAACCCCGAATCAGAAGCGCCGCCCCGTCCTCATCGTCTCACGAGATGAAGTCATCCCAGTCCTCAACAACGTCGTCGTTGCACCTGTGACGAGCACGCTGCGAGACATCCCAACCTGCATTCGCGTCGGGCCCGATGAGGGCATCGACCACGACAGCGTCGCCACCTTCGACAACCTCGCGGCAGTCCCCAAGTCAGTGCTCACGACGCGGCTCGGCCAACTCGGCAGCGGTGGGCGACGACAGATCTGCGATGCGCTCGACGCCATGGCCAACTGCTGACCCGCTCGATAACCGCGCTCACAATCACGCACTGTCCGCAAACCGCCCGATAACACTGCCCGATAATCACGACGCTCGCTGAACCAGGACCGCTCGGTATCGGCCCATTCGTGACGCAAGATAATCCCCGACGGCAGCGTGGTGGTCGTACAGCGCAAGGTCGGAGCGAAGTGTGCACCCGAACCAGCAACAGGTCGTTGGAATTGCAGCGTTGGAGCCCGAGAGGAGAATTGAACTCCTGACCTATTCATTACGAGTGAATTGCTCTACCGACTGAGCTACCCGGGCGTGGGCAAAAGAGTAGCGGTCCCTGGGCCCGGTTCGGCTCGAATTCACCACTTCTCCCGATTGGCCGAATCTCACTGAGACAGCCGCACAAGCGGAGGACTAGCGTGGCGGCATGAAACCTTCTGACATTGCGGCAATGACCGGCGTCTCGGATCCGCAACTCTCCCCCGACGGCCACCACATCGCCTATGTCGTAACCCGCATCGATGAAGAAAAGAACACCTACCGCAGCCAGATCTGGGTGGTGGCGACCGACCAAACAGCACCACCTCGGGCACTCACGTCTGGCACCTACCGAGATGGGAATCCACGGTGGAGTCCCGACGGACGCCAGCTTGCCTTCAGCTCCAGTCGGGCCAAAGATACCAAAGGCAAAACCAAGTCGACGCTACACCTGCTTCCCTATGGCGTACCTGGTGAGACCATCACCTTGGCCGAGGGCAACGAGTCCTTCGGCGAACTCGTGTGGTCACCCGATGGCTCATGGCTTGCCGTGACCCATCGCACCCGTGGCGACCATTACGACTCCGACGAAATCGGCCGGCGCCCTCCCCGCAAGATCGAACATCTGAACTTCACCTTGAACGGCGAAGGTTTCATCACCGATCGTCCGAAACACATCTACGTCGTACCGACCGACGGATCAGCTGACCCTCGCAATGTCACACCCGGCTCTCACGAGTGCTCGGCGCCAACATGGTTCCCCGACAGCCAGCACATCGCGTTTAGCCTCAATCGCCGCCGCACCGACTTTGCCGCCGATATCGCCATCGCCGATATCGCAGCCACCACGGCCGACGGCGAAGCCCCCTACGAGCTAATGACCGACGGCACGGGGAGCTACTCCAATCCCCTCGTCACCAGCGATGGCGGCCATGTTGTGGTCGGCGGCTTCGACGACCCAAGTTGGTACCCGCAGAACTGCCATCTGGGCCTGCTGCATCCTGGCGAGATCGCTACGCCTGACTGGCTGACCAAGGCGGTCGATCGCACCTGGATGCCATTCATGGTTGGCCAAGCGCCCGTGTGGGCGACCGACGGAAGCATCATCGCCGCCGTCGAAGATCGCGGCAACACCCATCTGTATCGCATGGCGCTCGACGAAGGCGCAACGCCACAGCCCGTACTGACCGGCGACCTGAACATCACCGGCTACTCGGTCGGCGACCTACACGGCGCAAATGTCATTGCGTACACGGCAACCAAACGTGACCAGCCGACCGAGCTCTATGTGTATGTCGACGGCAAGACACATCAGCTAACCACGGTCAGTGCGTCGTTCTTGGCCAAAACGAACCCTCGCCCCGGCGAACACTTTCTTGCACCGTCCGATGACCACGAGGTCGACGGTTGGATCTTCCGCCCCCACGACTTTGACCCGTCCAAGAAATACCCGACACTGCTCAACATTCACGGCGGCCCGTTCACGCAGTACGGCAACTATCACTTCGACGAATTCCAGATGCAGGCCGAAGCTGGCTACGTGGTGCTGTGCTCCAACCCGCGCGGCGGCTCGGGTCGAGAGAACGCCTGGGCATCGTCCATTCTTGGACCAAAACACAAAGCCCAGGGCACTGGCTGGGGCGGCGCCGACTACGACGATTGCATGGCGGTCGTCGATGCTGCACTCGAACACTTCGACTTCATCGACCCGGACCGTCTTGGCGTACTGGGTGGATCCTATGGCGGCTACATGACCAGCTGGATCGTGACCCACAGCGACCGGTTCGCCGCAGCCTGCAGCGAACGCGCCGTTAACAACATGGTGAGTCTGGAGTTCAACTCCGACATCGCTGGCATGTTCAGCAGCGAGGTCGGTGTTCGGTTCGTCGACGATCCCGACGAGTTCATGCGCATGTCGCCAATCACCTATGTGAAGGACCTGAACACACCGCTGTTGATTGTGCATTCCGAGGAAGACCTGCGGTGCCCGTCGGACCAGGCAACACAACTCTTCGTGGCATGCCAGCTGCTCGACAAACCAGACGTCGAGTACTACCTGTTCCCCGGTGAGACCCACGAGTTATCTCGAAACGGGTCACCGCTGCATCGTAAGCAGCGCGCCGAGCTCATCCTGGACTTCTTCGACCGCCATCTGAAGTAACACGTGCCGGCTTCCGGCGGCGACCAGGTCGATGTTGTCGCTCAGTCGAGGTCCGCGTCAGAGCGGTTCACTCTGCGAGCGGCCAGAAACAACGCGCCACCGCCAAGAAACGCAGTGATACCGGCAACAAGTGGCAGCACGCTTGACTCGGGATCAGCGACCAGGAGCGGCGTGTCGCTCACGCCTTCTTCAACCTCGTTGCCAGCTGGTGTCGTCGCGTCTTGGCCGGCATCCGCCTCAGCCAGTGCATCGTTGTCAGCACCATCATCCGGTTCGCCACCTGCGATTTCAGGCTCCGCAGGACCTCCAGCAGCGGCGTCGTCAAGATCCGCATCGGCCCCAGCGCTACCAGTTCCTGGGTCGCCACCATCGGGGCGGTCCTGGAGATCGTCGGCCAGATCATCACCGATGTCATCGGTCGTCGATGTGTCGCCGTCGACATCTGTAACCCCGGTGTCCCCGGTGGCATCCGCGTCACTGTCGCTCGGCGTAACTGAAGCCACTGGCTCGGGAGTCGGGCTAGGTGACGGCGTCGGGCTCGGACTCGGGGTAGGTGACGGCGTCGGGGTAGGTGTGTCGACACCGCCCGACGTACACACCACGATGATGACCTCGTTATACGGCACCCGTTCGCAGTCAACCCCTTGCGCCAACGCTGGCGTCGCTCCAACGATCGCCATCAGCAACGTGGTTGCAACCAAGGCAGTTGCGACAACGCTGCGCAGCAGGAGTGCGGGCACGAGATTCATACGAACACC
>DNHM01000202.1:1893-3645 GCA_003485885.1 Acidimicrobiaceae bacterium | reverse complement strand
GATGCCAAGCGCACCCGCGGCTAAAGCTTCCTGGGCCAAACGACGCAGTTCATCGAGCTCAGTCTGTGTCGGCACCTCGGTGTGATCTGCGCCTCGTTCCCCCATCACGAAAAAACGCAGGGCGCCGTGGGGCAACTGGGCTCCGATATCCATGACCCGGCTGGTCGCTTCGAGGGCATCGAGGTACTCCGGATAACTCTCCCAAGTGAAGTCGATTCCCTCGGACAGAACCGACTCGGGAATGTCTTCGACACCCTCCATCAGGTTGATGAGGTAACCCTCGCTGCCTCGGCGAACCGGAGCGAAACCTACACCACAGTTTCCAAATACGGCGGTGGTAACGCCGTGCCACGACGACGGTGTCATGTCGGGATCCCACGTCGCTTGGCCGTCGTAGTGGGTGTGGACGTCCACCCATCCCGGGAGCACCAGGTGGCCCTCGGCATCGACCGTCCGCGCTGCTGAGCCGTCGACCTCACCTACCGCGGTAATCACACCGTTGGTCACTGCCACATCTGCAAGCTGGCGGTCTGCCCCACTTCCATCGACGACCGTGCCGTTGCGGATTACGAGATCATGCATACCTTCGACCTTACTTCTGACCCCACTGCGGTGACCGAACCGGCCGCCCCAGCCGATCGAGGCGACCATTCGATGGGACCGTTCGTGGTTCACGAGCCGTATGTCAGACTACGGAGCATGATCACTTCGATGAATTCTGGGCCTGCACGAACCCAGCACCCAGTTGGTACCGCCCGAGGAGTACCAGCCACGTGAACGAAAGGCGTTTCGAAGGCCGGGTGGCCGTCGTCACCGGCGGCACGACCGGCATCGGCCGGGCCACAGTGGAACGGCTTCATGCCGAGGGTGCATCGGTCATCTTCTGTGGCCGACGCCAACAAGTAGGTGATGACCTTGCTGCAACATTGGCTTCTGATCGTGCCGTGTTCGTCGCCGCCGACGTGACTGTCCGCAACGACCTCGAGCACCTGTACGACACGTGCCAAGAACGTTTCGGTCGACTCGATGTTGTCGTCAACAACGCTGGCAATGTTGTTGTAGGTCCCACGCTAAAACTGAAACCTGAGCAATGGCGGCGCACGATTGCACTCAACCTCGATGCGGTATTTGACAGCTGCCAACTCGCGCTGCCGCAGTTGCAGTCCACCATCAATTCGGGCAAGGCCAGCGGGGCTTCAATCGTTAATGTCGCATCACTCGATGCGGTCCGTGGCGACCGAGGTTTTGCTGCCTACAACGCTGCCAAAGCCGGCGTTGCCAACTTCACCCGGTCGCTCGCGCTTGAGTTCGGCCCAGAGCGCATCAGGTCGAACACCGTTTCACCTGGTGCGGTCGACACTCCACTCACCACGATGACCACCAGCAACCCCACAGCAGCGGCTGCGTTCGAATCAGCGATCCCGCTCGGACGGTTTGGAGCGCCACACGAGGTAGCGGCAGCCATTGCGTTTCTCGCTGCCGACGAGGCCAGCTTCATCAATGGTGCCAACCTGCTGGTTGACGGAGGGGTGACCGCTGGTACAGGTCACCCTGATGTGCTGGCCCTCTTCGACATGCAGTAGATTCGCCAATCGTGGGCACATTATCGGGTCTGAAGATCGTCGAACTGTTCTGTATCGGCCCGGGGCCATTCGCTGGAATGTTGCTCTCGGACATGGGGGCCGACGTGCTTCTCGTGGACCGGCCGGTAGAACCCGACTGGGGGTATCCCGATTACCCGCACCGTTTCTT
>DNHM01000202.1:0-1801 GCA_003485885.1 Acidimicrobiaceae bacterium | reverse complement strand
GACCTCGTCGAGAAAGCCGACGGGCTGATCGAGGGCTTCCGTCCTGGCGTCGCGGAACGGCTGGGACTCGGCCCCGACGAGTGTCTCGACCGTAACCCCAAGCTCGTCTACGGGCGAATGAGTGGTTATGGCCAGACCGGACCTCTGGCCCAGCGGGCCGGATTCGACCTCAACTTCCTGTCGCTCACCGGCGCACTTTGGGCTATCGGCGAGGCCGACCGGCCACCAGTCCCCCCACTCATTTTGGCTGGCGACTTCGGCGGAGGCGGCGCGTTTTTGGCGCTCGGCATGGTGTCGGCGATGTGGGAAGCGTCGAGATCCGGACAGGGGCAAGTTGTCGACGCTGCGATCGTCGACGGCGCGCTCAACCTGATGGCGTACACCTACGGCAATCTCGAAGGTGGCACGTGGAACCCCGAACGTCAGTCCAATCTGATCGATGGCGGAGACTGGCGGTACTGCGTCTACACCTGCTCCGACGGCCGGTTCGTATCGCTCGCCGTCATCCACCCGAAGTTCCTCGACAACTTCTTGGGCAAGGCCGAAGTGCAACTTCCTGTCGAACTCGGCGATCCTGCAGATGTTGGAAACTGGCCCGCCTATCGCCAATGGATGGCTCAGGTGATCGCGGCACGGACTCGCAACGAGTGGGTTGAACTGTTCGACGCAGACGACGACTGTGTCCAGCCAGTTCTTGACCTGGTCGAAGCACCAAACCATCCGCATCTCCAAGCACGCGAGTCGTTCACCGAAATTGGTGGCACGACCCAGCCATCCCCCGCTCCCCGCTTCAGCCGCACACCTTCCGAGATCACCCGGCTGAGTCCGAGCCCGGGCGAAGGTGCCGGAGACGTTCTCCGAGACTGGGGCTTTTCCGACGCCGATATTGCCAGAATCGCGACACCAGTTACTGCGACACGGGCCACTGAGGAAGACTGACGATGCGAGCATGGCGAGTAAACGAACTCGGTCACCCAACCACTGCCTTGAACCTAGAGGACATTCCCAGCCCCGAGCCTGCGGCAGGCGAAGTGCGCATTCGGGTCGAAGCCACCACCGTGAACTTCGCGGACATCTTGGTGTGCCAAGGCATCTACCAGGACAGGCCAGGGGTGCCATTAACGCCTGGAACAGAGTCGTGCGGGATCATTCAGGCCGTTGGGCCCGGCGTCGATCTTGCTATCGGTACTCGGGTAGCGGGGATGACCAACATGAAACACGGCGGGTTCGCCGAAGAGGCATTGGTCAAAGCAGCCACCGCGCTGGTCATGCCCGACGATCTCGAGGCAGCCGACGCAACCGTCTTGTACTCGACCTTTCAAACCGCCCACGTGGGTCTATTCCATCGCTGCAATCTTGAAGTGGGAGATTGGGTCGTCATACTGGGTGCATCAAGCGGTGTCGGAGCGGCCGCAGTCCAGCTGGCCTCCGCCCGTGGCGCTCGGGTGATCGCTACCGCAGGCGGCGAGGCGAAGCGGGCGCATTGTCGGACACTCGGAGCAGAGATCACCGTCGACTCGACTGGCGACGGTGCTGCCGATGAACTGTACGAAGCGGCAATGCAGGCAACAGACGGCGCCGGTGTAAACGTTGCGTTCGACCCAGTCGGTGGGCCATTGGGCGACGTGACCCGAAGGCTGATGACTTTCGAAGGCCAACTGGTCGTTATCGGCTTCACCTCAGGCTCTATTCCCAGCTACCCGGCCAATCATGTCCTGGTCAAGAACTACACGGTGCACGGCATGGCGTGGGCCGAATATGCGGCACGACGACGGTCGGTGATCGAAACAGCCCACGTTGA
>DNHM01000395.1 GCA_003485885.1 Acidimicrobiaceae bacterium | reverse complement strand
GGTTCGTTAGCATCCTGTTAGCAATCCGTTAGCAATCCGTTAGCAAGCAGTCAGTGAAGTTCGCACCCTCCACCTACCAAACGCTCGTTCTGTTTGACCAGCCCGGTGTAAGCCAAGCACCCACATCATTCTGGTGGGGTCGTCAGGTCTTGCTGGTCTCTTTCAAGGAGCTGAGAACGTAGATCGGCGAGCAAGCTGCCACTCACAGTTCGCCACGCATGCCATCCGTCATAAGCATTAATATTTGCAGCTTTGAATCGCACTGGGTTTCGCGTCGGCTCGTCAGCTTTGAAAGATGACGATTGCTATGAATGTAGATATGGAATCCAAGCCGACTCGTCGGCGCTACACAGCGGAGCAGAAGGAGTCGGCGGTGCGGCTGGTTTTCGCGCTGCGTGAGGAACTCGGCACCGAAGCGGGCACAGCCCAGCGGGTGGCTGAGCAACTCGGCTATGGCGTGGAATCGGTGAGGCTGTGGGTCAAGCAGGCCGACATTGACCGTGGCATGCGGCCCGGGACCAGCTCCGCGGAGGCTGAGGAGAACAAGCGGCTACGCCAAGAACTCAAAGAGTTGAAACGCGCGAATGAGATTTTGAAACGTGCTGCGCTTTTCTTCGGGGCGGAGTTGGACCGCCAACAGAAGTGATGGTCGATTTCATCGACCAGAACCGACAGGAGTTCGGAGTCGAACCGATCTGCGAAGTTTTGCAGTTCGCTCCGTCCACCTACCGCAGTGCCAAGACCCGGCCGCTGTCGAAGCGGGCGATCAGCGACGCGGTGTGGATCCCGATCCTGGTCGCGCTGTGGAAGGCGAACTACAGCGTCTATGGCGCACGCAAAATGTGGGTTGCGGCGCGCAAGGCTGGCCATGAGATCGGGCGTGATCAGATCGCCCGGCTCATGAAACAGGCCGGGATCTCGGGCGTGTCGAAGCTGAAACGGGTGCGGACCACCCGACGCGACGACACTGCAGACCGGCCACCAGATTTGGTTGATCGCGACTTCACCGCTGAGCGGCCGAACGCGTTGTGGGTGACTGATCTCACGTATGTGCCGACGTGGTCAGGCATGGTCTATGTGTGCTTTATCATCGACGCGTTCTCACGAAAGATCGTTGGTTGGCGAGCTGCTGATCACATGCGTACCGACATGGTGCTCGACGCACTGGAGATGGCACGCTTCAACCGCGGCACGATCCTTGAAGGACTGATCGCTCATTCTGATGCCGGGTCTCAGTACACCAGCATCCGCTACGGCGAACGTCTCGACGAGATCGGCGCCCGACCCTCAATCGGCAGCGTCGGCGATTCCTATGACAACGCCCTGGCCGAGGCAACCAACAGCCTCTACAAAGCCGAGCTGATCCGAGGACCCGAGCACCAAGGCCGATGGCGCAACGCCGAAGACGTCGAACTCGCCACCCTTGGCTGGGTGCACTGGTTCAACACCGACCGGATCCACAGCTACCTCGACGACGCGTCACCTGACGAGTTCGAAGCAGCCTTCTATGCTGCAAACAAGACCGACCAACACCAGGTTGGAATCCACTAACCAGAGCCACGCAAACCCCAGGGCGCTTCAGACTAGCTCTGTGTGTTAGCGTGGCAGCATTCTGAAAGACTTGATGACAATGAAACGCGTACTTGCAGCTGCGGTTTCTATGGCGATCGCAGATGCTCTGCTTCCGGCGTGTGGCCCAGCGAGAACCTCGCAGAACCAGCAGCATTCACGTCATTTAAGATTGGCGTGTACTAGCGCTTCAGAGGTCCGTAAGTGCGATTGGAGAGGGTCATGAGCAAAGTTCTCAATGTGAAAGTTTGGTTCTGGGTAGTCATCGTCGCCAACGGCGTGTTCGGAGCGTTGGTTGGTTCACTGTGGGCGGCCGATGCGGCCGAGAGTTGGTGGGGGGCAGAAAACGTCCAGAACCATGACGAGATTTACGAGCGAATGATGGGTTACCTGCTATTCGCAATGATCTTTATTCTCGTCGGAATAGCCGTGCTGGTTTCTGGTCGGGTGTTTAGCCAGTTGGCATTGATCACGAGTGGGTCACTGCTGTTCGTGCACCTTGCAATCATGCTGTACGGCGACGCGAACGGGTACGGATCACCTAGCGAGTGGGTGGTACCGCTCGTCCTTGACGTCGTGCTAGCCGCAACTGCTATACGATCTCTCTCTCAGCCATCGGTCTGAGATTCGAACGTTCTGCCCGAGTCTGATCACGACGAGTCTTGAGAGGTTCACATCCGGTTCAACCGGACCTACTGGGCCACGAACTGAAAGCAGCCTTGTCAAGATCGCCTCAACAAAGGGAACGCACCATGGTCGCATCGCTCGCATACATCGGATTTGAAACTCCAGCGCTCGACAAATGGCAAGAATTCGGCAGTGAAGTTCTCGCGCTCAAGTCGTGAATCGCTCCGATGGTCTCGGCCTGCGAATTGACGACCGTGTTGAACGCATCATCATCCACCCCGGTGAGAGCAACAATCTCGCCTACTTCGGTTGGGACTGCGCTGATGATGCTGCGATTGATGAAGTGATCGGTCGGCTTATCAGGGCAGAGATTGCGACGACAGAAGAATCAGAACTTGCCGCTGTGCGCCAGGTAGAGCGACTCGTGTCGTTTACGGATCCGTTTGGTTTTCGGCACGAACTTACGACTGGGCTTGCGGTTCTTGCACTGCAACTCCCGTCACCACACGTTGGCGCTGAGCGGAGCCCCCGGCATCGCTGGCTTCCATCACCTGATGTTGGAAGTTGAGCAGTTCACCGACGTCGGTCGAGCCCTCGATATTGTCAACGACAAAAAATTGACACTCGCAATGAGCCTCGGCCGCCACACGAACGACATGATGACCTCGTTTTATGTTCGAACCCCATCTGGCTTCGAGATCGAATACGGAACCGGCGGGCTTCTCGTCGATGAAGAGAACTGGGAAGTTGAAACCTACGATGCGATGAGTTTCTGGGGCCATCGTCCTTCTGACCGGGACAAACTATCGAGCAGCGTTTAGGCCCGCCCCCGACCCCGGGATATGTCGAGCTCCACTCCTATGGGCCTCTGGCCCCTTGTGGCGGCAATGAAAGCCGCCTTCATGGTCCCTTGACCCCGTGTCCCTCTTCTAACCATTCTACTAGCGCTGTCAAGCTGGAATCAAGGCCAATTCCTTATGGGTATCGGGATTGGCTGCTCGTAATTATTGCATTACCAATGACAGT
>DNHM01000482.1 GCA_003485885.1 Acidimicrobiaceae bacterium | reverse complement strand
GGGCCGCTACGTCGGTTGCGATCAGCAGTTCGGCGGTGCCGTCGCGAAGTCGCGCCATAACACGATCGCGTTGTTTCTGGTCCATACCACCGTGCAACGCTTCGGCTCGGTAACCGCGGCCATTCATGGTCACGGTCAGTTCGTCTACTTCGTGACGGGTCCGACAGAAGACGATGGTGGACTCGGGTGCCTCGACATCGAGGATGCGGCCGAGAGCGCTGGCCTTATGTGACCGCAGCACCATATAGACGGTCTGGCGGATCAGCGGGTTCGCTGACTCGCCCTTAGTCTTGCCGATCTTGACAGTCTTCGGATCGCGCTGGTACTTCTTGGCCAGCTTCTCGATCCGAGGTGGCATTGTTGCCGAGAACAGCACTGTCTGGCGACTGTCCGGTGTGGCCTTGAGGATGGATTCGATGTCTTCGGTGAAGCCCATGTCGAGCATCTCGTCGGCTTCGTCGAGCACCACGGTCTGCACCGCATCGAGATTGAGCGACCCGCGCTTGATGTGGTCGATAACACGTCCGGGTGTGCCGACGACAACGTGTACGCCCCGCTTGAGTGCCTGCAATTGGCGTGAGATCGGCTGACCGCCAAAGACGGGTAGGACTTGGACACGGGACTCACGCCCGTACTTAAAGAATGCCTCGCTCACCTGCACTGCGAGTTCGCGGGTAGGCACCACAATGAGCGCAAGCGGGATGGCGGCATCGTTTCGGTCGATCCGGTTCAGAATCGGCAGTGCGAAGGCTGCGGTCTTGCCGGTGCCCGTCGCTGCTTGGCCAAGCATGTCGCCGCCCTCAAGCATCAGCGGGATTGCCTCGCGCTGAATCGGGGTCGGTTCTTCGTAACCAAGGCCGGTCAAGGCAGTCAGAAGCGCTGGCTTGAGGCCAAGGTCGCCGAAGCCACCTGAGGCGGGCGCGTCTGTCGGGGCCTCGTCTGCGGGGGCTTTGTTTGCTGGGGCTTTGTCTGCGGCGGACTCGTCTGAGGCGGGCACGTCTGTCTGGGCTTCGTCTGCGGTGGCCTCGTCTGAGTTGGACTCGTCTGCGGGGGCTTCTTCTAGCGGTGTCTCGTCTGCGGGGGCAGGTTGTGGATCAAAGCCACGCACTCGCCATGGTTGATGTTGCGATGGGGTGTTGGGGTCGGCGGCTGGCCCGGCAGCCAAAGGCCCATCGGTTAGCGACTCGTCGAAGAGGGTTGGCTCGTCTGCCGTGGCTTCTTCGGTGGGGCTTAGTTCGTCTGACGGTGTTTCGTCGGAGGCGATTGGCTCGTCTTCGTATGACATGCGGTACTGCTTTACAAGGGGGACAGATCAGCCTACGGAGCGAACCGCCGAGCGAGGTTGCTGTAACCCGCTGTACCCAATTAATCCGAGCTGGTATGGCCGTCGTTGGTTCGTTGGGCACCTGCCTCTGGCAACTGTCAGACCCGTCATCTACAGTGCGAGAACAGCTTCCCCCTGTGTCTAGCTAGGGGAGCGTTCCGTGCTTTCATCTTCGGCGTCGGCCACGTTGCGTGGCATCGATGGCCAGCGAGTCCAAGTCCAAGTTCATGTCGTCACCGGCGTATTGCCATCGTTCAGCGTCGTCGGGCTTCCCGATGCATCGTGTCGCGAAGCCCGCGATCGAGTTCGAGCGGCGATCAATTCAAACAAGTTCAAGTGGCCGAGTCAAGCTCGGGTCACGGTCAACCTTGCTCCGTCCCAGGTCCGCAAGGAGGGAGCCGGGCTCGACCTGGCAATAGCGCTGGGCATCATCGCCGCGTCAACACTTGACGAAAAGGCCGCCGCGCGTGAGCTGGACGAGGGTGGGGTCAAACAACCCGAGCATCAGCGCCTGCCGCCCGAGTTGCTCGAGGGTTACGGCTTCGTGGCTGAGTTGGGGCTCGATGGGTCGCTGCGATCGGTGCCCGGTGTCTTGTCTCGCGTTGCTGCCATCGACGATCTGATCGTGGTTGTCGCTCCGGCCGCAGCGCATGAAGCCTCGTTAGCAGGAGCCGAGACAGTGCGATGCGCAGCGTCGCTTCGTCAGGTTGTCGATTGTCTGAAAGGCATCGACTCCTGGCCCGATCATCCACCAGTGCCAAAGATCGATCACCGGCGAAATGTTCCAGACCTGGCCGACGTTGCCGGCCATCCGTTTGCCCGCCAAGCGCTTGAGATAGCGGCGGCGGGTGGGCACAACCTGCTGCTCGTCGGTCCGCCGGGAGCGGGCAAGAGCATGCTCGCCAAGCGTCTGCCTGGCATCTTGCCCGACATGGAGAACGAGGTCGCCCTGGTCGCGAGCCGGGTGCATTCGGTAGCTGGGTTGGGGATCCCGAACGATTCTCTGCTGCGGGTGCCGCCGTTTCGGGCACCGCATCATTCGGCATCGATGACGGCCTTGATCGGCGGTGGCAGCGGACGCCTGCGACCAGGTGAGATCAGCTGCGCCCACGGGGGAGTCCTCTTTCTGGATGAGCTGGGCGAGTTTGCGCCAGGAGCACTCGATGCCATGCGCCAGCCGCTCGAAGATGGCAGCGTGCATATCAGTCGGGCACACGCGTCGGTGCGGTATCCGGCTCGGTTCTGCCTGGTCGCAGCTATGAACCCGTGTCCGTGTGGACTCTTGGGCTCGGTCGAACCTTGTCGATGCAACGAGCAGTCTCGCCAGCGGTACATGCGCAGACTTTCCGGCCCGCTGCTCGATCGCATCGATCTTCGGGTCCATATGCAGCGCCCGAGTGCGAACCAGCTCATGTCATCAGACAAAGGAGAGTCCAGTCAATCAGTGCGCGCACGCGTGCTCGCTGCCCGGGCCAAAGCGCACACCCGGGGGTTTCCGTCGAACTCGCTCATACCAGCGGGGCAACTCGATGAGTTTGCCCCGATTTCGGATGCCGGGCGAAGCATGCTCAAGGGAGCGCTCGCAGACGGGCGGTTGTCGGCACGAGGGCTGGCGCGGGTTCGTATGGTTGCACGCACGATTGCTGATCTCGCCGACGAGGACACGGTTAGCGAGACCTCGATCGCAAGCGCACTTGCGTTGCGGGCCAGACCGGTTTTGTTCGACTCGTTGGGCGTCACCCATGTCTGACTGGTCGGCTAACAGCTATTCGGCGATCACGATCGCCGATGATCACGAATTGGCTGCGTTCATTGCTCTCGCCGGGCTACCCGGGCTCTCGCCCGGACGTTTCTGGAGTCTCCTTGCGCTGGGTGCGCCGTCTCAGATTTGGAAACGGGTTGCGGCTGGGCGTGCACCCCGTCATGGGAGAGCCGTCGACGCTGCCCGAGCTTGGCCTGCCTGGTGCCGCACGGTCGATCCTGGCGCAGAGTTGGATCGACACCGCGCGTCCAACACGACCGTTCTCCCATTTGGTCATTGCGAGTATCCCGACGCGCTGCTTGATGATCCGGACCCGCCACCAGTGATTTTTCGCCAGGGCCCAGGTGTGCTCGAGGACCGAGTGCGAGTAGCGATTGTCGGCACTCGTCGGTGCACTCGATACGGCGAGGGCGTCGCCAGAGAACTTGGAGCTGCGCTGGCCCAACGTGGTGTCGACGTTGTGTCTGGCCTGGCATCGGGTATCGATGCGGCGGCGCACGCTGGTGCGATCTCTCGGGTCCCAGCCCGCACCGTTGCCGTGGTCGCCGGCGGCGTCGACATCATCTATCCGAAACGCAACCGGGGTCTGTATCGACAGATCGCCGAGCACGGGGCGCTTCTCAGCGAATGGCCACTCGGATCAAAACCCGAGACATGGCGGTTTCCCGCTCGTAACCGAGTGGTGGCGGCGCTGTCAGCAGCAACTGTGGTGGTCGAGTCCGGATGCAAAGGCGGCTCCATGTACACGGTCGACGAAGCGTTACGCCGAGATCGGGCGGTCTTTGCCGTGCCTGGTTCGATCTATTCGCCTGCCTCGGCTGGAACAAACAAACTGATTTCCGACGGTGCACATTCGCTTTATGACTTCGATGGTTTGCTTGATGCAGTCGCTCCGCTCTCTGGTCCCAGTGTGGCGCAGGCCGAACTTGGGATCGACTCGTGGCTGCTCGAAGCGGTCGGTTGGGAACCGGTCGCACTCGACACGGTGGTTCGCGAGTGTGGCCGAACGCCGAGCGAGGTGACCCTCGAGGTCGAACGACTCATCGGGGTCGGTGCGTTACGGCGCCTCGGCGGCGTGATCGAACGAGTGACATGAAACGGTGGCTCATGTTCCTTTTGATAACCGCAGTTGTTGGGCTGAGGAGCGCTCCATCTACGGCGCAAGAGATCGCACATCGCCAGGTGGTGTTGTATTCGGCCCCGATGCTCACGCCGGTCATCGATCCATTCCGTCCTCCGGCCCGCATTGGGGCTCCTGGCAACAGGGGACTCGAATACGGCTCGAGTGACAATCAGGTCGTGGCGGCCGCAGCCGATGGGTACGTACTTTTTGCAGGTCCGGTTGCCGGCCGCAAGGTGATCTCGATCATGCATGATGACGGCGTGCGCACGACCTATACCGGTTTGCTTGAGATCTGGGTGGTCGAAGGAATGAACATCAATCAGTATTCAGCGATAGCCATCGCCAGCCGTGGTTTTCATTTCGGAGCCCTCGTAGATGATCACTATCTCGATCCCCAGATCCTGATCGATGCAAGTGTTGTCGAGGCAAAACCGCGTTTGTTACCTCCTCCTGGCTAGAGCGACCCATACAAGCTTGCGAGAAGTGGCTGCATCGGGGGCTATTCGCGCCTTCGTGTGGTTATCATTACCGACGCACTGAACGCGCAACCGGCGCGTCCCTATTACAAAAGATCCGACCGTCAGCGGTCGCCGCTCCCACTGTGGGAAAGGCGCTGGTTCGGGTCTCCCTTCAACCGACTGGAGAAACCAATGGCACCAGTAGTGTCCATGAAGCAGCTACTCGATGCGGGCGTCCACTTTGGACACCAAACCCGTCGATGGAATCCGAAGATGAAGCGATTCATCCACGGTGAACGTTCGGGTATCCACATCCTCGACCTGCGCCAGACGCTTAGCCAGATCGAAAACTCTTACGGTTTCGTGCGCGACACCATTGGTAAGGGTGGCTCGATCATGTTCGTGGGCACCAAGAAGCAGGCCCAGGACAGCATCGAAAGTTATGCCGATCGTTGCAACATGCCGTACGTGAACCAGCGTTGGCTCGGCGGCATGCTCACCAACTTCGAAACGATCTCAAAGCGTGTCGGCAAGATGCGCGAATACGAGCGCATGATCGCAACCGGCGAGTTCGACATGATGCCAAAGAAGGAAGCACTGCTCAAGAGCCGCGAGCTCGTCAAGCTGCAGCGCAACCTTGGCGGTATCAAGAACATGACCAAGGTTCCTGACGCGATCTTCATCTTGGACACCCGCAAAGAACACATTGCTGTCACCGAAGCCAACAAGCTCGGCATTCCCATCATCGCGGTGGTCGATACCAACTGTGATCCTGACTTGATCCAGTACGTCATTCCCGGCAATGACGACGCCATCCGTTCAGGTGAAATCATGACTCGTATCATGAGCGATGCCGTCATCGAAGGCCGCTTCATTCACAGCCGTCGTAACCCAGCTGCCGCTGCTGCTGCGCCTACTGCGCGTTCAGCAGAAGACGAAGCTCGTGTTGCACGCGAACAGGCACTTGCCATGGCCGCTGCCGCCGAGGCCGCTGCTGCACGCGAAGCCCGCGTTCAGGAAAACATCGCCGCAGCAGCTGCAGCGCCCGCTCCTGTCGAAGAAGCCCCGGCTGAAGAAACACCAGCCCCTGCTGCTGAAGAAGTAGCGGCCCCCGCAGAGGCGCCAGCCGAAGCACCCGCCGAAGAAGTAGCGGCACCCGCCGCCGAAGCAGCGCCAGTCGAAGCTGCTCCCGAAGCACCTGCAGCCGAAGAAGCTGCTGCAGTTGATACACCCGCAGAGGAGAATCCCGATGTCTGATTTCACCGCCAAAGATGTCAAAGCACTGCGCGACGCAACCGGCGCCGGCATGATGGATGCCAAAAAGGCACTCACCGAAGCTGGTGGCGATGCCGAAGCAGCAACGCAGATCCTGCGCGAAAAGGGTTTGAGCAAGGCTGCCAAGCGCAGCGACCGCGACAACACCGATGGCGCAGTCGCTCTGGCACAAGACGGCGACAAGGTTGCCGTCGTGCTGCTGCGCAGCGAAACCGACTTCTCGGCCAAGAGCGATGACTTCGTCGCTGTTGCTCAGAAGTTGGCCGACGTCGCCCTTGCCGGTGGAGATCCTGCAGTTGACTGCGCGACCGATATCGAAGACCTGATGTTGACCAAGAAGGAAAACATCGACATCGGTGCCGTCCACATCGTCGAGGCTGCCGAAGGCAACACGCTCGACACCTACCTGCACGTGCAGGATGGTCGTGGCTCGATTGGCATCGTCGTCGAAGGTAGTGGTGTGGCTGAAGATGCGCTGCACTCGATCGCACTGCACTGTGCGTTTGCGAACCCTCGTTTCCTCGACAAGTCTGAGGTTTCCGAAGACGACGTCGCCAAGGAGCGCGAAGCGCTGCTCGAGATCACCAAGTCCGAAGGTAAGCCCGAGGCTGCTTGGGACAAAATCGTCGACGGTCGCCTCGGCGCCTGGTACAAGGAAAGTGTTCTGCTTGAGCAGGGCCTCAACGGCGACAAGGTCACGGTTGCTGAAACCGCTGCTCCTGGCACCGTGGTACGTTTCGTCCAGGCCCGCATCGGCGCCTGACGGTCGGCTGACCACTCCGTCCAAACCCAAAGGAACCAATGTCTGAAACCCCAGATTTCTCCAAGCGCGGCTCTGAACCTGCTCGTTGGAATCGGGTGATGCTGAAGGTCTCCGGCGAAGCATTCGCCGGAGACATCGGCTACGGCATCGATGGCGACATTGTTGGGTCCATAGCGAAGACCATCGCGAAGGCACGTCAACGTTTTGATGTGTCGATTGCGGTTGTGGTCGGCGGCGGAAATATCTGGCGGGGCCTATCTGGCGCAGGCGCTGGCATGGATCGGGCTCAGGCCGACTACATGGGCATGTTGGCCACGGTTATCAACGGCCTTGCATTGCAAGAGATGCTCGAACGCTTGGGCGTGCCAACTCGGGTGCAGACAGCGATCGAAATGTCTGAAATCGCCGAGCCGTACATTCGGCGCCGAGCGATTCGCCATCTCGAGAAGAACCGGGTCGTAATCTTCGCCGGTGGCACCGGCAACCCATTCTTCACCACGGACACAGCAGCAGCGCTTCGTGCCGCTGAAATCGATGCCGAAGTGCTACTCAAGGGCACCCACTCTGGCATCGATGGCATTTATACCGCCGACCCCAAGGTTGATCCAACAGCAACCAAGCTCGACACGGTGAGTTATCTCGATGTGCTCAGCAATGATCTCCGAGCCATGGACGCCACAGCGACCACGTTGTGTATGGACAACAACCTGCCGATCGTGCTGTTTGACCTGATGGGCGAGGACAACGTGCCCAAAATCTTGGCTGGCGAAGCAGTCGGCACGATCGTCTCCTAACCCGGCGTCTGCTCACCCCGCGTTGCTAGCCATTTCGGAGTGGCTACTGAAACGGAAGGGGAACGTCGTCTCGCAGGCTCGAGAGTTGGTCGTTTGACCAGATCTTGCGCTTGAAGCGAGGGTTCTTCGACGACATATCGATGTGGTAGAGGCTGTCGTGTCGAGTGCGGGGCAACTCAAGGATCTCGGCAAGGTTGCGAGCCAGCCATTGTTCGATCTTGAGCACCACCAGTTTCTTGCGCAGGCGGCCCTGTACGTCGCGGTTCAGCACCGTAGGCAGCGTGTTCAAGGTGAGGATTTCATCGATAGCAGGGTTCGCCATTTTCTCGCGACCCTCGGAACTTGCGTAGAAGTGTGACACGGCAAAAACCGTGCGGTTCAGCTTGGCCGATTTCAGGAACTCGCACGACTTGACCACCGTTGAACCGGTGCGCACCATGTCATCGAAGAGCACAAGATCATGACCGGCGACCTCGTCGATGCTTGTATCGCTTTCGGGGTCCAAGCTGATCTCGACGTCGCGTTCACCATTCCGTTGTTTGTCCAACAGGATGAACTTTGCCTTGGGAAGCGCCAGGACTGCGTACATCTCGCGGACGAACTCTCGTGCCCCCTTGTCGGGAGCGCAAAGGACCAGGCCTTCGCCGTCTGAGTCGAAGTCGACGATGTTCGCATTGTGCAGATAATCGGCGTACAGGTCGTACGGGATCAGATTGTGAAATCGTCCTTCGAATACCTCGGTGAACTCAGCTTGGACAGCCACCGAGTGGTTGTGCACCGTGACGACTCGGTCAACACCTGCGAGCCGGAGCATCTGGGCATAGAGACGAGACGAGAACGGTTGGCCATCGAACTTCTTCAGATCTTTGATGTCGCGGTCGAAATGGGTAGTGCCCTGGCCGTGCCGAGGCCCCCGATCTTGTGCGCTATAGAAGAGATCCGGCTCGACAAGCACCACCGCTGCCGCACCATTGTCCTTGGATGCTCTGGCGATGAGCAGGTTCCGCATCGCAAGCGAGTTGCGACTCATGGTCAAGCTTGACGTGCTCACGATCACGATCGTTTTGCCCTCGAGCTGATGACCTATCTCGGTCAGATCATTCTCGTCGGAGATGAAGCGGGGGCAGAACTCGCTGTTAGCGAACACCTTCATGCTGATGAGATCGGCGATGTCTTCGGACTGCCCTAAGGCGAACGCAATATCGATCGCGAATGGATCATCGGAAGAGTTCCCGACGACGATTACGTCGCCTGCAAGCAAAGGTGGGGCCACGGTCAACATCTCGCTAGGTCGTCGGCACCACGTACTCTACAACCACCACGGGCCCCCTATGGCAAGGAACACGCGAGTGGTGGTCTACTTATGGTGCTCCTGATCGGTACTGTTGCAGGAGCGTTCGTTTAGACGCGTTGAATCCAACAGGAGAACAGTCGCCGTGAGCGATGAAATGATCGAGCTAGTCCTCGAAGATGCCGAAGAAAGCATGACCGGAGCTGTTGCCCACGCTCGCCAGAACTTCAGCGGGGTGCGTACGGGTCGAGCAACGCCAGTTCTGGTCGAGAAAATGCCGGTCATGTACTACGGCACACCTGTGCCGTTGCAGCAGCTCGCCTCGTTCAGCGTTCCCGAGGCTCGCATGTTGGTCATCACCCCCTTCGACAAGGACTCCGTCGAAGGGATCGAGAGGGCGATCCGAGAGAGTGACCTGGGATTGTCCCCGTCGACCGATGGTGTCGTTGTCCGACTCGCGTTCCCTGCGCTGACTGCTGAGCGTCGCAAGGACCTGATCAAGGTCGTGCGGAACATGGCCGAAGATGGGCGCATTGCCATTCGAAATAGCCGCCGGTCGGCCCGCTCAGATCTCGACAAGATGAAGAAAGACGGCGATGCTCCAGAGGACGACATCGACCGTGCCGAGAAACGGATCGACGAAATTACTCAATCGCACGAACGAGAGATCGACGCTGCCGTTACCGCCAAAGAGGAAGAGCTACTCGAAGTATGAGTGACATCGATCCGCCAGGTGGGCCAATACGCGGACCCGAGAGCTGGTTCGCGGGTGACGACGAAGGCGGGAGTGATCTCACACTTCCGCACTGGACCGAGCCAGGTACTGGCCAGGTCGATGCGTCCGAAGGAGGGGGGCCGCGTTGGCGCGACGGAGCGAGCGACTACAACGAACTCGACGACATCCGGCTACTCGATCCAACACCTCCACCAGAAGTTGTGGGCCCTGTCGAAGCTGCCGGAGATGTGTTCTTTGGCCTCGACGCTGATCCAGCGCCTCCCGCTACTGCTAGTTCTCCGGTTCCGCCACCGGCCCCACCAGCTGAGCCTGCTTCTGGGACACCTGCGCCTACGCCGACCGGCGGGCGGGCTCAGCGAGCTCGGGCCGCCAACCAGGCCGCGGCTACCGCAGGCTCGGCGGAATCAGCTGCGGCGAAGTCTTCAGACCGCAATATTGCTGCTGCAACCGTGACCGGGCTGGGCCTGGGAGTGCTTGCGCTTGGTGCGTTGTATATCGGCGAGGTTCCAGGACTCATTGTGGCGACCGCCATCTTGGGCCTCGCGACCGCTGAGTTTTATAACGCCATGCGGATTGTTGGGTACAACCCGGCGTCGCTGCTCGGGATCGCGACCACCGTTGGGCTGAACGTCGCTGTGTACTGGAAGAGTGCCGCGGCCTATCCGGTGGTGCTGTTCATTGCCATCGTGTGTGCTCTGTTGTGGTACCTGCTTGGCGTGGGAAGCGGCCGACCCGTACCCAACCTTGGTATCACCTTGCTCGGGATCGGCTACATCAGCGTGCTTGGTTCGTTTGCAGGTCTGTTGTTGTCCAGCGATTCCATCGTTGCGAACGACACGACCGGCCTACTCGAGTTCCAATCACACGGTGCCGGCTTACTCTTCGCAGCCATTCTGGCAACTGTCGTGTACGACATCGGCGCCTACGTCGTCGGTCGATCGATGGGACGGACCCCGTTATCTGCGCACAGTCCGAACAAGACGCTCGAAGGTGTCGTCGGCGGAGCGGTGATGAGCATCATCGTGTCGGTTGTCGTCATTGGCGGCTTCAATATCGCTCCATGGGGTGATGCCCCTGGTGGTTTCGCTGACACCATCGTGCTCGGGGTGGTCGCGGCAGTGGCTGCCACGCTCGGCGACCTGTGTGAGTCCATGCTCAAACGTGATCTCGGTGTCAAGGACATGGGCACGATGTTGCCAGGCCATGGCGGCATTCTTGACCGCTTCGACGGTCTTCTCTTCGTTATGCCAGCTGTCTGGTGTGCTGGCTTGGCCCTGAACATTCTCGAAGCAACCTCGGCGGTAAGCGCCTAACCAGCGCTTCTTGCTCGAAAGGGCGTGACAGCGGTGATAGGGGTTCGACCAGACGAACGGCCGCTAAACGAAATAGAGTCTCCTCGGTGACAATGCGTGTGGCCGTGATGGGTTCTACTGGTTCGATTGGGACCCAAACACTCGACATCATTGCGGTTGCAAACAGTCAGGCTGCCGAAGCCGGGCGCGAGCCCGCGTACGAGGTAACTGCCCTGGGGGCTGGCGGCGGAACACCGGAACTGCTCGCTGCACAGGCCCAGGAGTTCGACTGCCACACAATCGCGCTCGGAGCCGCCACAAACCGCACACGTCTGCAAGATCAGCTGGGCACGGCCTTTTCGGTCGAAGCTGGCGACGATGCGTTTGCCGCGGCGTGTCACGATGCCGATGTTGTGATCAATGGCATCGTTGGTTTTGCCGGCCTCACGGTGACCCTCGAGACGCTCAAGCTTGGTAAACGTCTTGGCCTTGCCAATAAGGAATCGCTCATTGCCGCTGGGCCAGTCGTGCAGAAGGTGCGAAACACGCCGGGTGCCGAAATTGTGCCTGTCGATAGTGAACACTGTGCGCTTCACCAGTGTCTGCGGGCGAACGAATCGTTCACCGACGGCCGACTCGATCAGGTCACCCGGCTTGTTGTCACTGCCAGTGGGGGCCCGTTTCGTGGTCGAACTGCGGCCGAACTCGCCACGGTTACCATCGACGAGGCGCTCGCTCATCCGACATGGTCGATGGGCCCCAAGATCACCGTCGATTCGTCGACGCTGATGAACAAGGGCCTCGAAGTCATCGAAGCGAACGAACTCTATGGGGTCGGCTTCGACCGCATCGACGTTGTCGTGCACCCACAGTCAGTTGTGCACTCGATGGTGGAATACACCGACGGGGCCACCATTGCTCAGCTGTCTATGCCTGATATGCGCCTGTGTATTGGGTATGCGCTCGATTACGACAACCGTCATCACAACGCGTACGGCGCCATCGACTGGACGGCCCTCAGTGAGCTGACGTTCGCTCCGCCAGACCGTCAGGCTTTTCCGTGTCTCGATCTGGCCTATGCGGCTGGACGTATGGGCGGCACGGCTCCTGCTGCACTGAGTGCCGCAAACGAAGTCGCCGTC
>DNHM01000408.1 GCA_003485885.1 Acidimicrobiaceae bacterium | reverse complement strand
TTCGAGCCATGGATCGTCTGGATGCTGAGTGCGGCCTCGTCGGTCTCGGGCAACAGTGGCTCGTGCACTCGGGCCATGGATCCAGATTGCAGCGCAGCCCATTGGGTGAAGGCACGAAGGTCGCCCGAGTTCGATTCTTCGAACGAGCGAGCCTGGTCGACCAGGAAACGAAGTCGACGCCACACGTCGGTCGTGCGTGGATCACCAAACGCCAGCAGTGCTGCTCGGCGTTCTCGCAGAAGCCGTTCGAGCAACATCGATGGGGTCAGGAACCAGCGCTCGCGCCACAAACCATGGAGATGGGTAACGGCAACTGCTACAGGATGCGACGCCGCAATCGTGTCCGGGATCGGGGCTCGAACATCCCACCGGCCACCGTTGCGCCGCCAGATCACAAGATCGATGTCGGAGCAGGCGTAGAGCGGTGACCGCAACGCCGCTACCAGGCTGAGTTCGTCGCCAGGATCATCGATCGCCCGCAACGCGGCCAACGCGTCGACAACCTCTTGGGTGTCGTACACGAGCGTGCCGGTAACGATGCGGTAGCGAAGTTCGGCCTCATCGAGCGTTGACCGCAGGAACGGCAGCGATGTTCGGGTCGGCAGAAGAATGGTGATGTCCTCGAGCCCGGCTGGCCGCCACGCGCCCGTGCCACGATCGAATACCGGCCAACTTTCAGGGTCGGCAGCAATAGCCCGCACCATGCCGACCACATCTTCGGCTTCGACCGTGCGCAGCTCGGTAGCCCGGATCTTCTCGTTCTCGTTCGGACCACCCAGAAGCACCGGTCGATGCAGCCCATGTTGCTCGGCTGTCTCGGACTGGCGACTTGCGACAAGCGGCTGATACTTGGGCTGAGCGCCGGGTGTTTCTTCCGGCATCTTCTCGTCGAAGAGTGCGTTCACCCATGCCACGATGGGTTCCATAGTGCGGAAGTTCGCTTCGAGTTGGGCAGATCCATGTTCGCCTGCAAACCGATCACGAGCCTGCAGGAACAGTGCAATATCTGCCCGACGGAAGCGATAGATCGACTGCTTTGGGTCACCCACGAAGAAGAGCCGACCCGCATCGACCGGCATGTCAAACCATGACAGCCCGGTTACATCATCGGCGCCGGTCGCGATAAGCACGGCCAGTTCGATCTGGATGGGATCGGTGTCCTGGAACTCGTCGAGAAGCACATGTTGAAACCGGTCGTGCAACACCTGACGGGCGTCGGGGTTCGTGCGCAGCAGGTCCCGTGACAACACCAGCAGGTCGTGGAACTCGAGACCACCATCGGCCCGTCGGGCTTGGGCAGCGTCGTAGGTCTCACTCGCTATCACCTGCGAGAGTCGCAACAACACATCATTGATGATCGGGCGCAACACCGCTTCTTTGGCCAGCTCGACATCTTTGATTATGCCTTTGATGTAGGCGACCGTGCCATCGCCGTCCCAGGAAGCTCCCTTGCCGCCGCTACCCGGACCCCATTTGCTTGCCTGCGTCAGCGCACGCATCTTGCGGAGCGGCTGATCGATCGCAGCGATGGCTTGCATCTCGGGAAGCTGGTCTTGCAGCCTGATATAGAGCTTGTCATCGGACAGCTTGTTCAGGCTGCGGGCTGCGGCCAACTCGTGGACCAGACCGTCGAAATACGCGAAGTCATAGTCGCCCCCGATGGGAGCGAACTCGGCGGTGATCAGCGATTGCAGCCGATCCCAGTTCTGATTGAACTGGCTGGCCACGACCCGCATGGTCGATTGGTCAAGGTACCGAGGTTCAACCGGGATCTTCAGCGCCGATGCGGCTTGGAGCAACCCAACATGTTGGTCGGTGTCATAGAGCTGATCGACGAAACGCTGCCACCGGTCTTCTTGGGCCAGTTGGGATGAGACCTCGTCGAGCACACGAATCTGTGGAGGCAGACCAGCACCTACTGCGAACTCGCCCAGTATTCGATTGGCAAAGCCGTGCAACGTGGTGATCGCTGCCAGGTCACTATCGGCAACCGCTTGGCGACAACGGTCGGCCCGGGCCGGATCGCCCGCTGCAATCGCTTCGGCTTGCACCTGTTCGAACCTGGCTCGGATACGAGACGCCAGCTCGCTCGCCGCAGCCTCGGTGAAGGTGATCGCAGCGACCGCCGAAAGCGGCACACCCGCTTCGAGCACCAGGTTGACGATGCGTTCGACAAGCAAGGTGGTCTTGCCCGACCCGGCACCAGCTTCGACAAACAGCGTCTCGCCCAGCCCATGGCGGCGCACCTGTTCGCGAACTTGTTCGTCGATGAGTTCCGGCTGCACTGTCATGTTCGGCCACCCGTGACCCCGCCGCTTGTAGTGGCCGGGTTGCCTGTAGTGCCCAGGTTGCTTGTCGTGCCCAGGTTGCTTGCGGTGTCTGGTTCGGGATTCGGTTTGGGCACCAACGCAACCCGCACCGCCAACTCAGGAGCGTCGGCCTTTTCGTCGGCGTGTTCGGCTCGATCCCGCGGGCACACACCGGCGAAGTCACAATAGGCGCAGTTGTCATACGTGTTACGAAATGACTGCCAGTCACCCGGGATCGCTGCAAACACACCGGCTTCGATGCCGTCGGCGATGGTGGTCAACACATCGATCAACCGGTCGCGGTGGCTTGGTGTCCACGGATAACCAAACCGAGCAAAACCTGCGCTTGTGTTGACCATCCAGTATTCAGAACTGACCCCACTCGCTCCTAGCTGGGCCGAGGCCGCTTCGGCATAGAGCCCGAGCTGCAACAACGTGCCTTGACGGGTGGGATCGTCTTCGGCGGCTAGGCCCTTGTACTGCGTGCCGCTGCCGGTCTTGTAGTCAACGATTCGTTTGTTCCCATGAGGACCTTCGTCGACACGGTCGATCATGCCCCGGAACTGCAGTGATCGGCCGTCGTCGAGTGCGATCTCGAGCGGGTCCGTCGATGCCATGCCAAAGGCCAGCTCCAGATGCGCCGGTGTGGACGAGTGTTCCAACCGGTACTGATCATCGCTCGTCAAGAAGTCATCGATCAGGGCCAGCAGGTCGCTCTTCTGGGTTTCCCACTCGATGCGACGGCCCGTTCGGCCACGCCGCTCATACTCGGCGAAGCTCTCGGTTGCGATCTCTTGGGCACGAGCCCGCTGCGCCGTCGACCACGGCTCATCGGGCGCAGGTGGACCGGCCTGGACCTGTTCACGCATGAACCGTTCGAGCACATCGTGCATGGCTGACCCACGATCGAGCGCAGACAACTCGACGGTGTGTTCCGGATCGTCGCGTTCAGAAAGACCGAGCACGTAACTAAGAAAATAACGGAAGCCGCAGGTCGCCCACATCTCGAGGCGTGATGCCGACATGACGTCGCCCCCAGCGCCGGCCCCGAACCCGGCGATGTTGCCGTCGAATTCGGTGAACGCGGAACTACGTCGGGCCAACTGAACACGGAGACCCCGCTCGACAAGTTCACTCGTTGGATGTTCTCCTGGGTCTCCACCGTCCTGGACATAGGCAAACACCTGGGCAATATCGCGTTCATCGACCGACGCAAAATGACTGGCCTGCACCAGTGCGTCGGCGTGGGAGGCAACCTCGTAGATGCTGGACGGGCTTTCATCTTCGAAGTCGGTCGCGTAGAGCGGTTTGCCTTCGAGTGCAGATGCGGTTGGGAGTAACCACCGAGACGGGCGAGCCCTTCGGCTACTTCGCAAGTCGCCTCGGGGGAACAGCAGCCACCGGTTTCCTGTTGGAGCCGCGGCGAGTGCTGCCAGAAACAGCCGGTGTTGTTCATCTATCTGGCCAAGTCGCAGCGGCAAGTCACCGCCAGCCAGCTTGCGCACACTGTCGGCAAGGAGCACATCTTCTCGGCGAGCTGCCGGGCATAAACCTTCGGTGCATCCCAGAATGAAGACGGCATCGAGATCCTGCCCTGGGGCCGAGGCCAACGGGCCATAGACCACACCATTGCCGAACCGGCCGGATCGACCGCGGGCCACCGACAGCTCCGACGACAACGCCCGAAGGAACACCGCCATGGATGGTTCCGGCTCGATTTCGTCGAGCATGGCCAAACGTTCGAGCGCCGACTCAACCTGCTCGAACGCAGACAGTTCGGCTTCGGGCCACCAGCCTCGGAGCTGCGGCCCGCCCAACAGCCCGTGGAGCAACTGGGTGGCTGCTTCGGCTCGCGCTGGCCATCCAACGCTCGAGTCGACAGCTGCAACACCCTGGGCAAGTGTGTCGACAAATGCCGCCAGATCTTCGGTGTCGGCCCGCTGGTCGATCATACGTTTCACACCGCTGTTGTTGCCCGCCTCGGCGGCTTCGTTCTCGGCGATCTGGATGCGGTGAAGCTCGCCCTGGAGTTTGGTTCGCCAATCCTTCAGCCCACCGACAACACCCGCATATCGAGACAACATGTCCCACACCGCAGGTCGCGCCGGTTTGTCGTCGTGACGCAGCGGGCCGCTGTTGACGAGCGCGATGACACGATCTCGGCGCCACCGATCAGAGGGAAGCGCCAGTGCTCCCATGAGCACCCGCCCGGCGATGGTCTCGCCGAGTCGGCGTCGTGACGGCCCGTTTGCGGGGATGTTGGCCGCGGCGAACTGCTGCTCGAGGATGCGAACGTAGGGATCAGGTACCGGATGAAAAATGCCGATTCGGTCGAGCGGGGTTCCCTGCGCTACGAGCTGAATGACCTCTCGAAGCACCGCTCGGACTTCGTCGTCGGCGTCGGTAACCGAGATGATGTGATCGGCGAGCGGTGGTGAGAGTAACGCCGGGTTACTCGGAGGAAACTCGATGCCGGCAATACGCATGGTTCGAGCGACCTCGTGGTCGGCCTCTGCAGTGCCCGAGGTCGCGACAACGACGGTCGCAGGAGCGATGCTGAGCACCGACCGCAAGAAACTGGCCAACGGGGCCGAAATCGGGCCGGGCAGATGCCAGATCATGTGTCCGAACGGAAGGACTACGTGAGCCAGGTCGCTGCGGTGGCCTGCAGCCCGAGCAACGTCGGCTTCGTCGTGGAAGCCCCGCAACGAACCCTTGATCGCGTCGAACAATTCGATAATCGCGGTGGCCTGCCCACCGTGGCCACGGATTGCAGACCGACCAGCAATGCTGACATTGCTCAACTCACCAACTGCGACCGCGAGCGCCCGTTCGGTC
>DNHM01000515.1 GCA_003485885.1 Acidimicrobiaceae bacterium | reverse complement strand
CAGATGCGACGGAGGGATCGACCCAGAACACGACGGTCGAGGCCATAAGGTCGCAGCTCGAAAATTTTATCGCCGAGCAGTTGGGACCGGACTCGGCACCGCGAGTTGGGGCGGTCGAACCGGTCTCCACCGGGCGGTCACGCGAGAACTGGCTGTTCGAGTTGTCGTGGAGCGACTCGACAGGAGAACACACTGAATCACTGATTGCTCGTCGTGATCCCGATGGTGGCTTGATCGAAACCGACCGAGCCACGGAGTTCGCGATCTTGCAGGCGCTCGCAGGAAGCGGCGTGCCATCGCCCCCTGCCCGTTGGCTCGACGCCGATGGTGCAGCGCTCGGCAAACCGTCTCTGGTGATGGCCCGGCTCGGAGGCACCTGTGACTACTACCTGATCAACGGTGAACGTCCCGAATCCGAGCGTGTTGACATAGCGCAGCGTTTCTGTGACCTGTTGGCCGCCGTGCATCAGGTCGACTGGCGTCGTGCTGGATTTGAGCAGTTCCTGACCGATCCGGGCGTCGACGCTGCAAGCCACGAGTTGCGCTACTGGCAATCTGTGCTCGAACGCGACCGACTCGAGTCGTACCCTGAGCTTGCCCTGGCGAGCCGGTGGCTCGAGCAGAAGGCGCCACCATCCCCTCGAACTGTGTTGGTCCACGCTGACTTCAAGGCTGGCAACATCTTGCTCGACGACCATGACCAAATCACCGGTCTTCTTGATTGGGAACTCACACACCTGGGTGACCCGCACGAGGACCTTGGCTGGATCACTCAGCCACTCCGCCGTCGTGAACACCTGATCGATGATGCGTGGGAGCCCGAGCATCTGTTCACTCGTTACGAGTCGGTCACCGGCCATCCTGTGAATCGCGAGTCGGTCCACTGGTGGAACGTGTTCTCAACCTACAAGACCGCGGTGATGCAGGTCAGCGGCCTGCGCTCGTTCGTCGAAGGCAGAAGCGACGAGCTGTACCAGCCCTCTGCCGCGGTGTTGGTTGAGCTGCTCGATACGACGGTCGATCGATGAGGCCCACCATCGAGGAACAGCTACGAGGCGTTAGTCGACTGGTCGATGAGCTCGCAGCCGACCCAGAGCTGAGTAGTAGTTCAGTGACGCTCGCTCGGGACGCAGGTAAACAGCTCAAGCGGCTGACAAGTTCCGCTGCTTCTCGGCCTCCTTTTTTGCGGTGGGACAATGCTGTAATGACCGCTTTGCTCCGTGACCTGGCTCCCATGTTTCCTGCTGAGTTGCAGTCGCTCATCACCGAGTCCAGCGATGGAACACAACCTGTGACCGATGACGAGGCTCAGAACGAAGCGCTCCGAGTTCTCGTGACAATGGCAATCGGGACGCTTCCCGACGAAACGGTCGGAAACAGAGCCCGGCGAACCATCTCTGACCATCTACGGGAGCGAGCCGCTGCGAACCCTGCACTGCACAAACATCCCAAGCGGCCGTGGGCAGCAGATCCCCGGGCCGCTGAATCTGAAACACCCCTGACCGAGAAGGCACCGATGTGACCGATCCGAACGATTTCCCCATCCCTGAACTTCGGGTTAGCGATGAACACTTCGACGAGCAGTTTCCGCTGTCACCGCTCGACGACTACATGATCCACCAAACACCGGACCCCATCCGTGTCATGTGGACAGGCGACCCACGGACCTACGAGCGGTACTGGATGTTGTGCCACGACCCGAGCGGCGACACCATGGTCGCGGTCGGAGGCAGCTTCTACCCCAACCTCGATCGGGCCGAGGCGTACGCGATCGTTAACCACAAGGGCCAACACACCACGGTGCGCGGGTTTAGGGCGCTGGGGGTTGATCGTGCCGATATGGGTATCGGGCCGATCCAGCCACGGATCGTGCAAGGCATGCGGTGGTGGCGTTTCGAGCTTGAACCCAGTGAGTGGGGCATCAGCTACCAGCTCGACTTCAAGGACACCACCCGTCAAACCTTTCGCGAACCACTATCGAACTCATCGAGAGGTACGCCCCCTGGGCGCCGAGGTGACGTCACGACAGGATTCGAGAGCTTCGGTACCGTCGAGGGCTGGGTCGAAGTACACGGTAAGCGCATCGAGTTCCCAGCTGGGTGTTTCGGCACACGCGATCGGCACTGGGGCGTTGGTCGAGGTGTGGGCGGACCTCCGATGTCGCTCGGTGGCCGACTGCATGTCGGAACTTCGGGAAACGGTTTCGCATCGTTCCCGAGTTGGACCTTGTGGGGTGACCGAGCGTTCTACCCGTTCGGCGATGAACGCAAAGGACACGCCGTGGTCCACAAGCCGACCAGGCGACTCCGATTCGAGCCAGAAACAAACATCTTCATCGAAGGGATCGTTGATTACCGGCTCGACACCGGCGAGACGAAGCAGGGGCACTATGAACGCATCGGCAACCAGACTGCGTATCTGCGCTGCGGAATGTACGGAGGCACGCCCGACAAGCAAATCCACCAGGGCGGTTATGAAGGCCCGGATCTGGTCGAAGGCGAGACTTACGATGTAAACGATCCTGCCGTGCGTACCCGACTAGCAGGGCTCGACGAGCACCTGTGCAAGGTCACCTGCGACGGCGAGGTTGCGACCGGTTTCTATCAGCCGATCGATCCTGTGGCCTACGAGGCGTGTCGCGATGGGCGACCAGGGTGGGCGTTCCTCGAATGAGTCTCGCCGGGATCCGTATACTTGAGTTGGCGGCGGTAGGTACGGGGGAAGGTCGGCCCAGCACCTCGAGCGGTATTGCAGTGGCGTGGGTGGCCAAACTCTTTGGCGACCTCGGTGCCGATGTGATCCGGGTAGAGAGCGCCGACGGCGACGACCGTGTCCGCTCTCGGCCCCACGAGCTACACCGGTGGCTCACTACCAACAAACGGTCGATCCGGTATCGGCCCGGCGACGCGATCGATGCACTGGTTGCCGACGCTGACCTGGTGGTACACGACGGTTCGTGGCCCGAACTGGATCCCGAGTTGGCCATTGCTGCATGGCCACGGCTTGTCGTGTTGGCGGTCACGCCGTTCGGCCAGACCGGTCCGTATGCAGACCATTTGGCGACCGATCTCACGCTTTCGGCGATGGGCGGGTCAATGGCTCTCAATGGTGATCGAGATCGCCGTCCGGTGCGGATCACCGTCCCTCAGACCTGGCACCACGCAGCTGCCGAGAGCGCACTCGGCGCCATGGTGGCTCACGAGCGGCGACAAGCCTCGGGCGAAGCCCAGTTCGTGGACATGTCAGTGCAGACGGCAGTGTTCTGGACCGGACTCAACGCCATGATCAGCTCAGCGATCGACGGTCGTAATCTGGAACGAGGCGGCACAGCGTTGCAGCTCAGCACCATCACCGCCGAACTCGTCTACCCGTGTGCCGATGGCGAGATCTGCATGTTCTTCATGGGGGCCACCCTCCTCGGTCTGATCCCATGGATGCAGGAACGAGGGACCGTGACCGATGCATGGGTCGCTTCGGAAGACTGGACAACCTATGAACGACGCATCCTTAGTGCGCAACCGACGGTCATCGACGTTGACGAGTTGCGGACAAAGATCACCGAATTCACGCGCCAACTGACCAAGGCCGAGATCTTCGCTGGAGCCATCGAACGCAAACTGACCCTCGTGCCGGTAAACACTGCAGCAGACACCGTCGCTATGACTCAGCTCGCTGTGCGCGACTACTGGGACGAGATAGAACTGCCCGACGGCACGGCCATGCGCGCACCGGGAGCGTTTGTGAAACTCTCCAATTCGCCGCTCTCGTGGTCCTTGCCGGCACCGCTCGTCGGTCAACATTCAGACGAGGTATTTGCCGCTCTTCCTGTTGAATCTAAGCCGCCCACGGTGCCAGCTGAACCGCAACGTGCGTTGCCACTCGAAGGTGTCAAGGTCGCCGACTTTTCGTGGATCGGCGTCGGACCGATTACTGCCAAATCCCTGGCGGATCACGGAGCGACTGTGATCCGCATCGAGAGCGACGCGCCCGCAGATCGACTACGGCTTGTGGGGCCGTTCACCGACGACGTAGCTGGCATCAACCGGTGTCAGTTCTTCGGGTCATTCAATACGTCCAAACTGTCGCTGCAGCTCAATATGAAAAACCCGGCCGGAGTTGACGTCGCCCGTGAGGCTCTTGCCTGGTGCGACATTGCCCTCGACTCGTTCACGGCGGGCACCATGGATCGACTCGGGCTCGGGTACACCGCAGCAACCGAGGTGAATCCCGACATCATCATGGCCACCACGTGCCTGTTCGGCCAGTCAGGCCCGGTTTCGAAACTGGCCGGGTATGGCTATCACGCGGCTGCGATCAGTGGTTTCTACGAAATCACCGGGTGGGATGATCGCAACCCTGGAGGCCCGTGGAACGCGTACACCGACACGATTGCGCCTCGGTTCTTGACCACGACGTTGCTGGCGGCACTGGACCATCGCCGCCGCACTGGGCAGGGCCAATACATCGATCAGGCGCAGATGGAATCGGCGTTACACTTTCAGTCACCGCAACTGCTCGACGTTCAGCTGTCGGGTCACAACGCCCGACGTGATGGCAACGTCGATCCGGCATATGCACCTCACGATGTGTATCGGTGTCAGGGCGAGGACCAGTGGTGTGCCATCGCCGTCGAGACACTCGACCAATGGCGGAACCTGTGCACGGTGCTGAGTGAACCGGGCTGGGCCGAAGATCCCGAGTTAGCCACCGTCGAAGGTCGCCGCAGTAACGAGTCGATGATCAATGACCGTCTGACTCAGTTCACCGAGCAGTATGAACCTCGGGCCGTGATGAATCTTTTGCAGGCCAGGGGAGTACCGGCAGGCATGGTGCAACGATCGAGTGATCATCTGCAAGATCCGCAGTTAGCGCACCGTGACTTCTTCCGTCGGATGCAACATCCTGAGATGGGCGAGGTGCCGTACGAAGGCCACCAGTATCAAATCACCGGGTACAGCAATGGTCCTCGTATGGCTGCGCCGTGTCTTGGCGAACATACCTATGAGGTCTTGACCGAGGTCCTCGGCCTGGATGTGGACAAGGTCACGGAGATTCTGGTCAGCGGCGCATGTGGTTAATCGCCACTACCAGCGCGACCACCACTCAGTAGGTCAGACGGGGCCATGTTACGAACCGGACGCAACCCGACAAGACTTCACCCGTACGCGCAACCCTGCACTACATCGCGCCAACGTGTTGTCAGCCTGCCTTTGCACAGGACAACAGGTGGGCGTTCCGTTGGTGTGCCTCGGGCGGACCGCCGACCGCTGACATACGGCTAACCTCGGAAATTCATGGGAGTCACGCTGGTCATTGCCGCCGTCATATTTGTGCTGTCGTTGGCAGGTGGATACGCACCCAGGGCATTAGCCGGCAAGCTCTCAAATAAGGCCCTCGAAGACCTGACTGGTGTTGCTTCCGGGCTGCTTTTGACGTCGGCCCTTCTTATCGTGGTCCCTGAAGGATTTCATGTCGCTGCCGAGGTCGCTCATGAGGCAGGACTCGACCAGGCATTTGTGTATGAACCCGTGGTTCTTGGATTCACAATCCTGCTTGGTTTCATGGTCATGTTGCTTCTCGAAGGATTTGGCATCGGTCACGCGGTCCACGAAGAACATCACGATCACGTCGAAGGCCACGGGCACGCACATGTGCACCACCCGACGTCGTCGACCGTGCTTGCGGTGGGTTTGTCGGTGCATGCGGTTGCCGACGGAATCGCGATTGGCGCCGCCGCAGCCACCGGCGAGTCGTCGTTCTCGTTGCTGGTGGCGGTTGCCGTAATCTTGCACCGAGTTCCGGCAGCATTCAGCCTTGGCGTGTTCGCCATGCACGAAAAGGCATCTCGTGGTCATCGCGAGCTGCTGATGTTCGCGATTGCTACACCCATTGCCACGTTGTTGTCGTTCCAGTTGCTCGACCAGGCGGCCGAAAAGCTTGTGGCCCTGGCCCTGTTGTTCTCAGCGGGCACTTTTCTGTACGTGGCTACCGTCGACACGCTGCCAGCGATCCATAATCCGGAGACGGGCCGGCGTTCGGTGCGCAACATTGTGATTGGCGGCTTGCTGTTCGGGGTGCTTCTGGTCATCGCCCAACAAGGTGGCTTGCTCGAACACAGCCATTAATGGCGACGCTAGCCAAACCCAACGTCCAGATAGTCGTCCGCGCAATCCGCCGGCCCAACGACACGGAAACAGTAGTCTTTTACCTTCACCACTCAGGATTCAGCACTGATGACCACGCTCTATGAGACCAACATTGATGACATGGATCCCCGGCTGTGGCCACATGTCCTCGACACGTTGCTCGCCGCTGGTGCACTCGATGCGTGGCTCACGCCGATCGTGATGAAGAAGGGCCGCCCGGCCTTCCAGTTGAGTGCGTTGTGCGAACCGGAGAGTGCTGAAAGGGTTCGGACCGTCTTCTTTCACGAGACGACCACCATTGGTATTCGCGAGGTCCAGGTGCAGCGACAT
>DNHM01000418.1:2759-3009 GCA_003485885.1 Acidimicrobiaceae bacterium | reverse complement strand
GCCTCGAGGAAGCCGATCCCTGCACCGCGTTGTTCAAGTTGGTGCGGAGATCGCTCCCAGATCGTGACGTCGTGACCTGCATCGCGCAACAGACAGGCCGTGGTCAACCCGCCGAGTGACCCACCGACGATCCCGATCTTGACGGGGTCCATAAGAAGGTGCTTGCCTCAGCCTGGCTGGCCGAAGGTGGCGATGCGATCCACCGTGCACTCGAACAACACCCGGCGTTCTTCGATGGCAGGATCGCGCA
>DNHM01000418.1:0-2685 GCA_003485885.1 Acidimicrobiaceae bacterium | reverse complement strand
TCCTCGAGGATCTCGCGGTCGACGGTCACCTTGATGCTCATCCAGTGATACATGTTCTCGGGGTTCATGATCAGGATCGACACCTGCGGATTGTTCCGGATCCACTCGGTCTTCTTGCGCTGCGCCGCGACATTGATCAGCACCTTGTCGCCCTCGTAGTCAAACCACATCGGTGTCAGGTTGGGGCGCCCGTCGCCACCCATCACTGCCATGACACACGCCAACGGCTTGTCCATGAGCTGTTTGTAGGTGGGGTCCAGATCGCTGATGCTGGTGATCGACTCGTGTGAGCCAACCGAGAACTGGTTGGGTTGGACGCCCTCGGAGACATCCAAGAACTTGGCAACTGGAACGGACATAACTTTCCCTTTTCTCTTCGGTGCCGGGGAACCGGCGCGGACTTGTGTGTGCGTCAGCCGCGGGTCGCGGCCAGCAACGCTGGATAACTCGACGGATCGATACGGGCATCGATAAGTCGAGGACGATCCCAGTCTTGGGCCAGGACGGTTCGGAACTCCAAGGCAGAGTTCACCACATATCCGTCGATACCGGAAGCCCGGGCTACCTCGGCAAAGTCGGTGAGCTGGTAGGCCACGGCGCGATCGCCGCCGTGTTCGGCCGTTTGTTTGATGCGGATGAGGCTCAATGTTGCATCGTTGAAGACAACAACTGTGATCGGTAGTTGGAGACGGGCAATGGTCTCGAGTTCGGCCATGGTCATCGACATGCCGCCATCGCCGGTGAAAGCCAAGACCGGTTCGCCTGGCCGGGCAATCGCTGCGCCGATTGCTGCTGGCACCGCAAACGCCATGGTCGCGAGTCCGTTGGAGATCAGAAGCCGGAAGGGTTCCGAAACCGGCCACAGCGGCATCACGGCCAGGAAGTGCGCTCCGGCGTCGACCGTCGTGGTGATGGTCTCGGGCAGCGCTGCGATAGTGGTTTCCACCAGTTGCACCGGGCCGAACGTGTCGCTGCTCTCGGCATGACGAATATGGTCGCGAGCCTGGGAACACAAGGCGGTTGCTTCACCATCTGCCCAACGGTGATTGGGTTGCAGGACGGTTCGTGCGGTCTCGGCGAGAGGTCCGACGACATCAATGGTCGCCGGCAGATAGTCGTCGAGCTGAATAACAGACGACAGACGCACCACCGGCGCGGCCGGCGTCCATGGTGCAGGGATGGGTTCGACGAGATCGAGACCAACGGTGATGATCAGGTCGGCCGCATCGAGTACCGGACGCTCAAGCGCTCCGTTCGTGAACAGGCCGGCGCCAAGCGAGCCGTTGGTATCCACGAGTCCGGCAGCTTGATACGTACTCAACACGGGCGCACCGAACCGGACAAGGATCTCGGCAAGTTCCGGCGTCGCCGCAGCTTCCATGCCGACAATCACGACCGGGCGTTCAGCCTGGCCGACCAAATCGACCGCTGCGGATATAGCTGCAGATAAGGCCCCCGTGTCAGGAGCGACTACGACCTCAAGATGTGCGTCTGCGTCTGGGTGACCGCTGGCGTCGTAATCCAAGTGCACCGCGCCAAACGGCCACGTGGTCGGCACAGTCAATAACCCGACCAGTGTCTCGGCATCGACGTCGGCGGCCACGGTTGCCGACGCCTTGGTAATGGGCGCAAAGAACGATCGCTGGTCGATCCGCTGATGTGCAACCCGGTGCCGCTGCGCCGCTGGCACGGTGTCGGTTACGACAGCGAGCGGAAACCGGTCAAGTGTGGCCTGGGCTGTCCCGTTCGCCACCGATGTGGCACCGGGCCCACGGGTCACGATGACCGGGGTTGGGGTGTGAGTAATAAGCCCGTGAGTCGCGGCCATGATGGCTGCCGAAGACTCGGCGTGGGCAAGAACGAAGTCGATATCGATTTCGAGAAGCGCCCCGACCAGATCGAGGTTCGGCCCACCGCCCGGCACACCAAAAGCTGCACCCACTCCAGCCTCGCCCAGTGCCTTGGCGAGTTCGACAGCGAGACCGGCGGCAACCACAAACAAACAGTAGTGACGTCCTGGCGTCAGGATGCAATTAGTTCCTGGGTGCCACTGGCGGCGGGGACACCTTAGGTTGATCCACATCCCGCAGCTCTCGTTGCTGAGTTGTCCGACTCAGCTTGAGATGGTCATCAAAGCTGATGGCAGGCATCGCTGGTTTAGTTGGCTTATGTTGGCTAGACCACTTGCGCCCGACTCCGCGCCGTCATAGGATCATGCGGGATGAAATATCATGAGAAGACACTCGCAGCAGTGCTCGCAGCGTGTGTCTTGTTGTCTGCATGCAGCTCGTCGGGATCCGATGCGGTCACCCCGGAAGACACGCCGACCATCGAGAACGTCACCACCGGATCCACGGCTGAGCCAACGACATCTTCGAGTGAACCTGGTGGGACGCTCCAGCTAGATGAGATCAACGACGACGACCTGATCGCGGCAGCACTTGCCGCCTACCAGGCAGCGCCGCAGCCCGAAGGCACTATTGCCTGGGATGTGCTCAACACCAGCGTCTTTGAAAACCAGGTGTCCTTCACCATGTGCACCTGGGACGGACTCACCGCAAACGACGCCACACGCGACGTCAAATACATCACGACCATTACCGACGGCGGCACGATCGAGGCCAGCAACGTCCAGTCGTCCCCCACCTCGGGTGACTGCCTGAATACCCAACTCATCGAATCGGC
>DNHM01000164.1 GCA_003485885.1 Acidimicrobiaceae bacterium | reverse complement strand
GTTCCCCTGGGGACGTAACAATTCTCTGGTCGTGATCAGGGCAGTAAGTCTGAGCCTCTGCGGCGCCTACGGTGTGACGATGCGGAAGATCATTATTGATACGGATCCAGGCCAGGACGATGCCATTGCGATCCTCACGGCACTCGGTTCACCCGAAGAGCTCGATGTTATTGGCATCACCACCGTTGGTGGCAACGTGCCGCTGGACCTCACGACGAAGAACGCACTCATGATGGTCGAGCTTGCGAAACGGACCGACGTGCCGGTCGTTGCTGGGCACCGTGGGCCCAAAGGCCGGCGACTCGTGACGGCAGAGTACGTGCACGGTGAGACTGGCCTGGACGGGGCGGATCGACCCGATCCAACCATCACCGTGACCCCGGGCTTCGCTCCAGATTTCATCATCGAACAGCTCGAAGCACATGACGCCGTAACGCTGTGTCCCTTGGGTCCGCTCACCAATATTGCCGACGTACTTGAGCAGCGCCCCGATCTAGCAGCGAAGGTCGAGCAGATCGTGCTGATGGGTGGAGGACACTTCGAGGGTGGCAATGTCACGCCCGTCGCCGAGTTCAACATCTATGTCGATCCTGCAGCTGCTGCCACGGTGTTCGCGAGCGGCATCGATATCGTGGTCATGCCGCTCGATGTCACGCACAAGGCCCGTACGTCACCCGCACGTATCGCTGCATTCCGTGACCAGGGGACTGACGCCACGCTCAGTGCAGCAGGCATGTTGTCGTTCGCTGAACGGTTCGACATCGAGCGCTACGGCTTCGAAGGTGGGCCATTACACGATCCTTGCGTGATCGCCTATCTGATCGAGCCGGACATCTTCACTGGACGCCTGTGTAACGTCGAGATCGAGACCGAGTCCAGACTCACACGTGGTACGACCGTCGTCGACTGGTGGTCTGCGACCAAACGACCGAAGAACGCCTGGGTCGCCAACGACCTGGATAGCGACCGGTTCTTCGCTCTGCTTGCGGACCGCATCGGCCGCCTCTGAAAAGTTACGTCCCCAGGGGAACATAACTTTTCAGTTGCCGAGGAGCTTTTCGTCGCCTCGGGGTGAGCGACCGAGTGCGTACTCGGGGGCCAAGACGTCAGTTTTGGCGTTCATGCCGTGGGGATCGCTGTAGTAGCCGAGCGCGTAGTTGCCCATGGTGTAGCCAAGGAGTTCCTGCAATCCCGGATCCAGGTCCTTGGCGATGTCCGGCGGGCACGACAGATAGTTGTTCTCTTCAGTACGCAGCCAGGACAGGCAGTAGGTGATATTGATGCCGGTGCGGTCGTGGCTCGACCGGTTCTCACCCCCGCCGTGGGTGACTGAACCCGAGTACAACAGCACGGAACCTGCGTCCATCACCGCTTGTGTCTTTTCGTCGTCGGTCGCTCGCCGATCCTTGTCCCAGTGAGGACTCCCGGGCACGATGCGCGTCGCCCCGTTCTCGTTCGTGAAGTCAGTCAGTGCCCACATCGTGTTGAACTGAGGCTCGATGCCGTCGGGAACGTAGCCGCCCCACGCCAACCGATCTTGATGCAGCGGCTGCGTGCCTTGACCGGGCGTGATGTTGATGACCTGGGTGAGGTGAAGCTGGATCTTGTTGCTGAACTGCAGCAGGAAGCGGCGTGCCAGGTCGAGCACGGTCTCGTGCATGACCAATTCACGACATGCCGGGCTTCGTGCCACGAGAGCACCGGTGCGAGTGGTCAGGCGGCCAACGAAGTCGTCTCGCCCTGCAGGAGTTGCGGAGACCCACGGCTCCAGTTCCTGAGCGACACGCTCCTGGAGCTCAACCCCCATCAGTCCACGGATGATGACGGCACCATCTCGGTGGAAGGCTGTGAGAACCTCGTCGAGGTCGTGATCAGGATCGAACGTCACAAGTTCTGCCATAGGAAACAGTAACTCGCAGACACCGCTCACGTCTCGCTACATGGCCGGTGGCTCGAAGGGAGCCGGGTCGGCAAAGCGTCGCACCACGTTCGTTGTCATCTGGGCGATGTCGTTGTCGTAACCGTTGCGGGCGAGTGCGCCGAACCATGAGATGGAACTTGCCGAGAAGACCGCACCGCCGCCGGGCGTCTCATAGAAGATGACGTCGCCTCGGACATAGGGGTCGGGGAGGGTCACATCGACCGAACCTTCGAACTCTTCCTTGGTCCGTACCATGTCGGGTCCAAACTGGGTGGCCGACGCCAGCACAACGGCATGTTCGGGTGACCCGAGTCGGGTGTCATACCGGTCGATCTCCTGACCAGCTGCACCACCGCCGAGTCCTGACGTGCCGATCTTGCCATCCTCGGGTTCGACCCCGTGCCAGATCCATGCTGCCCGAGAGGCGAAACTGTCCGGCTCGACGTCGAAGTGTGTAGCTCGGCCGAACCCTTGTGCTGCGAAACCGACGCCTGCGACCTCGTTTGGCGGCCGTCCGTTGCGCCGCCACATGCCGCCGTACTCACCGCCAAACGCGTGGTAACTCTCGCCATCGCCCGTCTGCCAATTTCGAACGCCATCTTCGGCTCGTCGCAGCTCCATGGCTCCGGGCCACGCGTCGCTGAAGGCCACCCGCCAATAGAAGCCATTGCCACCCAGGTACATCAGGCGTCCACCGCCGCGCTGCCATTCCGCCAGCGCATCCAGCATCGTTGTGGACCAGTATTCGGGATGGGAACT
>DNHM01000008.1 GCA_003485885.1 Acidimicrobiaceae bacterium | reverse complement strand
AAGGAAGCCGCTACTAAGAAGCCGGCCGCCAGGCCGAAACCAGCTGCAAAGAAGCCCGCAAAGAAAGCTGTAGCGAAGCAAGCTGTGGCGAAGAAAGCTGTCGCCAAGAAGCCTGCGGCCAAAAAAGCGGCCGTCAAGAAAACGGCTACGCCCAAGAAATCTGCTGCCACCGAGTCGGTTGCCACCGAACCCGTCGCCACAGAAGCACCAGTCACTGCACCTACAGCCGACCAGGCTGCTCCCCCGGAGGCAACATCGTGAAGCAGCTCACCGGGCTCGATACAAGTTTCCTGAACCTGGAGACGTCGACATCGTTCGGCCACATCAGCAGCCTGTCGATCTACCAGCGACCTACAGGCAACAAGGACTTCGATCCGTACCAAGTACTTCGCGATCAGATCGAATCGAAGCTCGGCCTCCTCGAACCGTTCCGCAGGCGGCTGGTCGAGGTCCCACTCGGCCTCGATCGTCCGTACTGGATCAGCGACCCCGACTTCGATCTTGACTTCCATGTTCGCCACATCGGTGTACCTGGCGAAGGTAACGACCAACAGGTTGGTGATCTTGTCGGCCGGCTGATCGGTCGGCCCATGGATCGCTCCCGTCCATTATGGGAGGCCTACGTGATCGAAGGGCTCGCATCTGGCGATTTCGCTGTCTTACTCAAGCTGCACCACAGCACCATCGACGGCGCTGCCGGGGCCGAAATGGTCGCATTGTTGCTCGACCCTGAAACCAGCGACGAACACCGCAACTGGGCGCCCGAATCCGAACCCGGCACCGGTGAACTCCTTGCTCGCACCGCATTCGGCATGGTCAAGACCCCTGCGAAGGCCCTCCGGTTACAGATCAAGATGTTGAACGAACTCGGTCGAGTCACCCGCAACCCGGGGTTCACCACGGTCGCTGGTTCGCTACAGCGAGGCATCCCTGGTCCTGCTGGCGAAGTTGTCCGTCGAGCGCTCGGCTCGCCTGACAAGGCCGATGAACAAGACCAGGTTCCGCTGCTACCCCGTATGGGCGGCCCTCGCACCCCGTTCAACGCCACGATCACCGCACATCGCCGCTTCGCGTACAAGGCGGTGCCTTTCGAACACGTACGTGCAATCAAGAACGAACTCGGCGCGACGGTGAACGACGTCGTGATGGCGGTCTGCGCTGGTGGTCTGCGTCGGTACCTCGACTCGCACGACGAACTACCCGACGAGAATCTGATCGCCATGATCCCGGTCTCAATTCGCACTGGCGAAGAAACCGAGAAATGGTCGAACCGAGTGTCGGCAATCTTCGCCGATTTGCCGACCACCGTCGACGACCCGGTCCAGCGAGTGGCCGATGTCCACCAGTCCATGGTTGCCGCCAAGGGTCAATTCGACCTGATGCCCGCGGACATGATTGCCGATCTCAGTGACTTGGCTCCGCCGGCGCTAGCCGTTCGCGCCGCCCGCTTGGCAGCCCGTACCCGGCTGGCTGATCGCACCAACCCACCAGCAAACTTGGTCGTCTCCAATGTGCCAGGACCGCGGGCTCCGCTGTTCCTCGGTGATGCCCAGTTGCTGCACTACTACCCAGTGTCAACCGTGGTCGACGGCCAGGGCCTAAACATCACTGTGCAGAGTTATGTCGACTGGCTCGACTTCGGCCTTGTCGCCTGCCGCGAACTCGTGCCCGACCTGTGGGATCTGCTCGACATGATCGTCGATGATCTCTACGCACTTGCCGACGAGCTGGGTCTCAAACTCAAGCGTTAACCCTGGTTCATCGTCGCCCTTGTCCCCGATGCAGTTAGAGAGCTCTAATCGGATCGAGCGACGACCTTCCGAAGCTGTTCGAGTGTCGGCGAGCCCGCTGGACCCTCAGGTGTCTGATAGATGCGACACGACAATCCAACCAGGTCGCCCGGCCCGGCGAAAGGATCGTGACCGTCTACCAGGATGCTGGGTGAACCACGAAACCCGGTGTGAGCGGCTTCCTCGGCAGTATCAACAATGTGGCGAGTAATCACTATCTCAGGATGCTCAACGACGAGTGTCTCAAGATGGTCGTTGGCAATGAGCCAGTTAGGGCAATCGTTGAAGTACAGCAGCGTGATGTCCACGGTTACCAAGATAGACGGGCGAAGATCATCGTCGGTCGAGGAAAACGCTATGGCCCGACCACGTACTCCGGACATGTCGCGAGGTACACGTCGCCGGTGTTCTCCCCCGGATCTACCCGCACCGTGAAGTTGGGGAAGTCAACAAAGGCCAACTCAGACCCACAGAACGAGTACAGGTCGTAGTCACCGACTGGCATCGGCTGTCGATAACTACCGTTGCCGTCTGAGGCAATCGTGAAGTTGTCGAACCGTCCAGCAAAAACAACCTGGCAGAAGGCGCCGTCGTAACAGGTTGTTATGTCCGACGCCGAACCGAGCGGATGCGGACCGCCTGCATGGGGTGGCCCCTACCTACCCCTCGTGCGGCTCCAAAAAGGGCTGCTTCAGCTGATGCCCCGGCGTGTTATCGGTCACGCCGCAGGAGGTATGGTGAGTCACTGTGACTGCGACCCAGGTGATACCCGAAACCGGTGTTGACGCACCACCGTTCTGGATGACCGCCCTCGAGTCGCGGGCCGCGCTCGAGTATGCGAACTGGCGCGTGTTGCTGCCATTACTTCGTCGACTTCCCGTGGGCGACGGTCACCCCGTGCTGGTTTTGCCTGGATTCACCGCCGCCGATCGTTCGACTGCTGCGCTGCGCTGGTT
>DNHM01000056.1 GCA_003485885.1 Acidimicrobiaceae bacterium | reverse complement strand
CAAGTTTAATCTTGCGTAACTGCGAAAGTTCTGTGACATCGACTACCGTGCCAACATGCACCCGTCGACTGGACAAATCTCGCCAGTACAACGACGCGTCCTGGTGGTCCTCAAGCGGCTGGGCGAGGCCACCGCAGACGACCTCGCCAAAACACTCGAAATCTCCGCCAGCGCGGTTCGCCAACACCTCAGCGCACTCCGATCGGCTGGCTATATCGATGCCGAGCAACAACGCGGTCAGCCCGGACGACCCGCCGACCGGTTCCACACAACCGAGCTGACCGAGGCGATGTTTGTCAAGGACACAAGCAATCTGTCGATCGAACTGCTCTCCCATATGGAAGAGGAAGACCCTGGACTCGTCACCCGCGTCTTCGAACGCAGACGCCAACGGCGCGTCGCCGAGACGGCCGACAAGCTCGCCGGCAAGACTCTTGGCGAGAAGGTCGCGGTGCTAGCTGCCGAACTTGATGCCGAGGGCTATCTCGCCGACTTCGACCAGATCGACACGACCCACTTTCGAATCAACCTGCACAGCTGCGCCATGTGGGCCGTTGCCAGCCGCTACGGCCAAGCCTGCGCGACGGAACTCGACTACCTACGTGAGCTTCTCCCCGAAACCACCATCGAGCGCATCACCCACAAGGCCGCTGGCGCTCATATCTGCGCATACGAGGTCAGCAGCACCTGACCGGCGGCGCGGGCTAGCTCAAGAAAAATCGCGCTCGGCGTGGTCGCGGAGTTCGACCTTGCGGATCTTGCCAGTAGCGGTCATGGGAAGTTCGTTGACAATCTTGATGTGGCGCGGAAGTTTGAAGCTGGCAACCTTGCCTTTCAGATGCTCGAGCAGTTCGTCGGTATCGAGGGTCACTGATGGATCGCTCAGCACATAGGCCACGGGCACCTCGCCCAGCCGTTCATCGGCAAGGCCAACAACAGCGGCGTCATTCACACCCGGCAACTCGCGTAGCCGACCTTCCATCTCGGCGGGTGCGACGTTCTCGCCGCCGACTTTGAGCATGTCTTTGAGACGGCCGATGAACACCACATGTCCATCAGGGCGCATCCTGGCGAGATCGCCGGAATGCAGCCAGCCTTCGGCGTCGATTGTTTCAGCGGTGGCCTCGGGTTTGTTGTAGTACCCAAGCATGGTGGTGTAGCTGCGACAGAGGAGCTCGCCGGACTCGCCGGTCGCAACCTCGTCGCCTGTGTCAGGATCAACAATCTTGAGCTCGACGTCGGTCATTGGATAACCAGATGCCTCGGTCCGTTGCTCGACAGTATTCGTCGCATGGCCGACCACACACGCAGTCCACACTTCGCTCATACCCCAACCAGACACCGTGGTGATGAGCTCAGCCTGCACGTGACGGGCGACAGGAATGCTGGACTCTTGCCCGCACGCCAGCGTGCCCATGCGCAGTTTCAGGTCTCGGGGGTTACTGCTGTTCGCTCGGAGGAAGTCGCCCCAGTGGGTATCGAAACCATGCAGAAGCGTGATGCCTTCGACGACAGCTGCGTCGAGGATCTCATTCGCGTCGAACGTCTCGAAGAGCACGATCTTGCTTCCCGTAAGTACCCCAAAGAGCGCTACTTCGGTGAAGCCAAACGCATGAAACAGCGGCAGATACCCAGCGTGCACGTCGGCCGAGGTAACGCCGTGCATCTGCGCCCGCTCGGCGACATTGCGGATGACTGCATGGTTGTGCACGGCGCCCTTGGGAAGGCTCGTCGTACCCGACGTGTAGATGATAATCGCCGGATCACTGGCATCGACCGCGCCGGCTCGTTCGGCGAGTGTCTCGTCGGTGACAACAGCGCCAGCGGCGAGCATGGTCGCCCATGGTGTGGACCCCGTACTGGTGTCGCCGCCGAGCACAATCTTGCGCGTGATCTTGGGCCAGAGGTCAGCAACTTCGTTGATCATCGCGGCGTAATCGACGGGGCCGGAGCGATCGCAGAAGATAATCGTCGAGCTGTCGGATTGGTCGACGGTGTACTGCACATCTTCGGAGCGGTAGCGGGTATTGAGCGGCACGGTCACGGCCCCGATTGCGGGAATTGCATACATCAAGAACAGCCACTCGGGCCGATTCGTCATCCACACGGCGACCTTGTCGCCCGACTCGACACCGATCGCGATCAAGCCTTTTGCAACACGATCGACCTCGTCGGCGAAGGCTGCGTGTGTCCAACGCCGGGCGCCAAACACCAGCGCCTCGTGATCCGGCCACAATCGAGCGGCCCGACGAGGTAAGTCACCAATGGTTTTTGGTTGATACGCCTGCACGTTGCCCTCCCCAGACTGACTGCTAACCATGCGTTACACACCAGTATCTCGCATGGCCCCTGGCGCCGCCATTACACAAGACGGGACCCGACCGGCAGCCGCGCACTTCTTAGGCAGTAGCTAGGACGTGCCGTAGAGCCGAAGCGAGGTCTCAAGCCAGCGCACATCGCTGCCCGAAATCGAGCGACTGCTCGATAACCCGAAATAATCACGAACGGGCCGGCCTGCGGTGACACTGGATGCGGGCTCGTCAGAACAACCAAGTGTGTTCATGGGCAGTCAGCTGTGATCATTAGCCTTCGATTCGGGTCGCGCCAAAGGTTGATGCACTGTCGGCAGTTCCAAAGATTCCCAGATCGACCACCGCATCGATCTGCCACGAGATTGCGTCGGGGTTCGTTGCGTCGAGATTTTGTGCAACATACAGAGCCGCCGATCCGTTCTCGATATCACTGCAGATCAGCGCGTCGCCGGTGCAGTCGACCACGGTCTGTGTTCCACTCGAGTCGCGAGATCGAAGCTGCCGGTGGTGAAGATATTGGCGGTGCCGAGCGCGTTCTCAATCTCTTGCACGATCGCGAAGTTGAGCTGGTCATCGTCGAGAATGGCGTCGCCCGTGTGCGCATAGGTGGAGTCAACCAGGTCGCCATCACGTCCTGCCAGCGACCCGGTGCCGCTGATGGTGTGGGTCGGGCCCTCCAGGCCGCTGAACGGCAACGGCTCTACTGCGACATCCAGGTCGTACCAACGCTTGACGGCATACTCCTGTGCGAGAACAGACGCGGTCGCCGGCTTCGATCCAGTCGAGCGAAAGCGCCTGCTCGGTGGCCGCTGCCGTCTCGAACGAGGCCTGGAAGCGGATCGTCGGCGAGGACAACGTCGTTGTAATAGCGCCGCCGTCGACACGGTGCTGCACGCCGCTCGGCAGGTTCAAGATGGTTGCCGGATCGAAGTCGACGTGCTCGGTCATCGTCTCGATGACCAACATGTGTGGTGGCCGTCCGGAGCCATCGTCGGTGTACACCGCCCACTGGGCTCGCATACCCCCAGCCGGGGACCCGGCTTCGAAGACCGACAAGGTGAGATAGTGCGCCGCCTCGCCGCCATCGAACAGCGCAATCGGGGCCAGTTGTCGTCCAGGTGGGAGGTCAAGCGAGACTTCGAGTCCGTCGGGGTCCGTGATCTCGAAGTGGTAGAAGGTGGCCGGCGTCTCATTGCCGAGGCGCATGCCAACAAAAGGATCGCCCTCGCCCACGAGGCCTGCCAGCCACTCGGGTGTGATGTCGAGAAAATCCGAGTCAAGATTCGCCATGGGTGAGGCGACATATTCCAGATTGTTGACGTAGTAGACAGCGTCCTTAACCTCGGGCTCCAGGTACTGCGACCAGCCGGTCTCATCGGTGAAACTCAGCTGCTCGACATCGACGAGGTAGGCGTCGTGGTTGAACGTTGTGGCGTTATAAAGCACCCGGTCAGACACGCCGTGCGCCCAATAGATGTAGTCGTTGCCGATGGCCATCTCGCGGGTGAATCGTGCCACGTCGGCGTCAGCCGGATCGGGAACGGGAAACGACGACTCAAAGACAGGCACTGCGACCCCGTCGGCGTCGTAACGCGCGCCAGCGGACACGACGTCTCCGTCAACCAGTTCGCGGGTCAGTGGCTCGGCGGGTGTCAACAGGTCAGCGGAATCGGCGGACACCTCTTCGGCGAGCACGTCGACGACCATGAACCTGGGCCGCACGCCAGCGTTGGGGTCGGCCCCCTCTGGTGGGTGTACGAAGACGTCCCATTCCGCACGGGCGCCACCAACGATCGACCCACCGGCTGCGTTGTACAGATTGAGGGCGAAAAAGTACTCACCGTCGGGGTCGTCACTCTCGATGAAACGAGTCGGTGCTATGCGAAATCCTGCAGGAAGCTCGTTCTGCTCAAATGCGGCAATCGCGGCCTCGTCTTTGAAGGCCCAGCGGATATAGACCGATCCCGGCGACGTCGGTTCGCTGGGATCGGCTTCACTCTTGACCACGAAGTCGAGCCAGGCCAGGTTGGACCGATCTGCCACACCGTTGGCGTAGTCGAGCGCGTCCATGCCGACGAACAGCTTCGTGAAGAAGGCCAGCGAGGCGGCCACGTCGTCGGCGTTCGCATCGAGAGGAAGCCGCTGCACTACAGCGACGACCTGTTTAAGTCCGTCGACCGCGGGATCGGCGATGGTCAGCGGCGTCTCGGTGCCGCCCTCGGTCGACGCACGATTCAGTGCGTTGAAGGCGTCGATGAAGCCGACCCCGTTTGCCATGTGAAACGCCAGCGACCCGTTGATCGAACCAACGGCGATGTCGAACGAACCGACTACGGCCTCGGCGGCGACCAATGTCGAGCCGGTAGCCATCGCGTCGTCGAACATCGCTGGCAGCGCGTACACGAAGCCGATGTCGCTATCGCTATCGCCGACTAGTTGCCCCACGCACGGGATGACAGGGCTGGCCTCGGAAGTGCTCGATGCCTCCGCGATGTCGATGATCGATTCGACGGCCATGGCGGTGCCGACGACCAGTACCCCACTCGGCAGCAGCGTCAGTTGGTTGCCAGCGTCATCGAGGTACAGCTCCTGCGCCGACGACCCGTACGTTCGGTCGAGTATCAGCATCGGCCCGGCGACGGCCGCTTCGAGCGTGGCGCTGTTGACCCGGGCCAGCAGCGCGGGACTGCCAGCCTCACTCGTAAATACCACGAGCGCAGTGCGCACTTCCGCAGGTACGTCGATCGACTGAGCGAGCGTTCCGATCACAGCGAGTGGCTCGACGAGTATTGAATTCGCACTCTGTTGTCGCTGGCGCAGCGGTCGCTTCGGTTGGCGCATCTCTGTCGCCGGCAGATGAGTCGGCGCTTAAATCCCTGCCAGAACAACTCGAGGCCAGCAAGATGGCATCGATCGCAAAATCGCGAGCCGCAATGCCATCCTGTTACTGATCCGCAAGTACATATTCATCGGTCCCAGACCCTTCAGAACAGCCTGGCCAGCGCACTATCTTCGATCTCTGTGCGGCGGGCACGAATGAGTTCAAGTACGACTGATCCCACTACGGCAGTGACGAGTGCGACGATCGCGGGTTCGGGGAACGTGCTTGTCGGTCTGACCGCAGTGGGGTCGTGGTCCCCCAACCCGCCAACGCCGTGGGACGCTAAAACCAACATGAGCAAAGCCATCACTCGGGCGAGGGTCCGTCTGCCTGTGGCCGAACCTGAGTCTGAGAGAAGCTGTTTATTTCTGATTACGGCCAGCGCCCTTATCAGAATAGTTCTTATTCCCATCAATTTCGGAATGACTCCTGTTCCGAATTCTGCAGTACTAGCATTCTTTTGGTGAGCCCCGAGTCGGAAGCCCAAACGGAGGCAGTGCATGAGTTTGCTGGACGCCGCCTGCGCGACGCCGAGCAGATGTACACGAAGGGACGGCGCGAGCTGGTCCTGCTTCTGCACGGACATGGCCGCCCGGCCACGATTCCTGACCTACTCGACCGTGGCGCCACGTTGACGCAGAGTTCGATGTACCGAAACATGGTCGATCTCCAAGCCGTCGGCGTGGTGCAGAAGGTTGCCGGCGCCGACGACCGCGCCCGCTACGAGCTGGCCGAGGAACTCATCGGCCATCATCACCACCTGATCTGCACCCAGTGCGGTTCAGTCGACGACTTCGTCGCGCCGGCAAGCATCGAACAGAGCCTCGACAGCGGCTTGGACAAGGTCCTCGTCGACCGGGGGTTCCAGATCAACGGCCACCGCCTGGACATCCTTGGGATCTGTGCCGAATGCGCGTGACATGGCAACCAGCGAACACCCGTACTTTCCCTGAGACCCAGCCGGCTTGCCCATGAGCACCGCCAAACCAGCGCCCGAAAACACTGCCACAAGCAGCTTGCAGTCCCCAGGTCACGACCATTCACACGGCCATTCACACGGTCACAGTCACGACGGAGGAGGCTGGTCCGAGTGGCCTCGGACCCCCATGCTCCGGTCGGTATTGGTGCTCGTCGCCGTTTGCGCTGTGGCCACCGTGCTCGGCCTCATTGCGCTGTGGCCCTCCGAAGAAGATCTTGAGACAGCTGTATCGAACGCCGACGAGATGGGCCTGGTCACCGACCGGCTGTCCGCAGTCGTCACCGACGTAACCGACCAGCGCTGCTCGTACTCCACACCCGAACGGCCGCAGCTGTGTCGCGTCATCTCCTTCGAGCTGACTGAAGGGCCAGACGAAGGCGACGTCCTATCGTTGCCGGAATTCAACCTGCTGCAGGACCGCGTCACCGACAGGGTTGAGGTCGGCGACAAGATCATCGTCGGCTACGAAGACGCGACCGACTTCTACTTCTACGCCGACCGCGACCGCCGCGTATCTCTGGCGTGGCTCGGCGTGCTCTTCGCAGCAATCGTCGTCGGCTTCGGTCGCCTCCGCGGACTCCTCGCGCTCATCGCCATGGCGTCAACGTTGGTCGTACTCATCGTATTTGTGGGCCCGTCGGTGCTCGACGGCAACGACCCAGTGCTGGTCTCGGTTGTTGCTGCCGCAGCGATCGCTTTCGTCAGCCTGTACCTAACCCACGGGTTCACTCCCACCACAACCATTGCGCTGTCGGGCACCTTGGCAGCGCTCGGACTGACATTCGGCCTCTCGTGGGCCATGTTTGAAATCGCGCGGTTCACCGGCCTAGCCACCGAAGAAGCGTTGATCCTGCCTTTCTTGTCGGAAAACATCAACGTCGCCGGCTTGTTGCTCGGTGGTGCGGTCATCGGCGCTCTCGGCGCACTCGACGACGTCACCGTGACTCAGGTCGCCACCGTTGCCGAAATCCGCCGCCGCAACCCCAATCTGAGTTCCGCCGAACTCATCACATCGGGTATTCGTATTGGACGCGAACACATCGCGTCCACTGTCAACACCCTTCTCCTGGCCTACGCCGGTGCCAGCATGCCCCTGCTCTTGCTGTTTGCTGTGTCGGACCAATCGCTGGTCATGATCGCAAACTCCGAACTGATCGCCGTCGAGATCGTGCGCACCCTCTGCGGGTCCATCGGCCTCATCGC
>DNHM01000428.1 GCA_003485885.1 Acidimicrobiaceae bacterium | reverse complement strand
GCTCTCCGACGATGCGTCTTATCTCACCGGCACGACCCAGGTCGTCGACGGTGGATTCGTAATGCCATGAGTTGGCCCGACGTGGGGAACCACAGCCTGATGAACCGAACGAGCTGAGGACACCTCATGGACCTAGAACTCACCGATCGGGTGATCGTTGTGACCGGGGGTAGCTCGGGCGTTGGTCTCGCGCTCGTTGACGACCTGCTGTCGTGTGGTGCCCGAGTAGCGACCTGTGCCCGTGATCTCGATCGACTCGAGGCGGCAACGAGCGCACTCGACGGTCATGATCCAGGTCGGCTGCTCACCATGGCCTGCGATGTGCGACTGGCTGATCAGGTCGACCGGTTCATCGCTGCTGCCCATGAACGTTTCGGGGCCATCGATGGGCTTGTCAACAACGCTGGCCAGTCGCTGATGCGCGGGTTCGCGGACACCGCCTTCGATGAATGGATGAGCGAGTTCGAGCTGAAATTTGCTGGTGTTATCCATCCGGTTACTGCCGCTCGGAACTATCTGGCCGCCAGTGACGCCGGTGTGGTGGTGAACGTCAATGCGGTGCTGGCACGTCAACCCGAGCCGAGGCTCGCTGCGACCAGCGCTGCCCGTGCCGGTCTGTTGAACCTGACCCGCACGCTGGCTTCAGATTTGGGTCCCGAGGGAATTCGGGTGAACAGCGTGCTGCTTGGTCTCATCGATACCGGTCAATGGCGACGTCGGTTTGTTCAGCGCGGTGATGATCTGGAGCAGAGCTGGGAAGAATGGTCGGCTGCGATTGCTGCTGACCGAGGCATAACACTGGGCCGCCTCGGAACGGCTCGTGAAGTTTCATACGTAATCACGATGCTGCTTTCACCCCGCGCGTCGTATGTGACTGGCACGTCAATCGACGTGGCCGGGGGAGTAGGTCGTTATGTCTGAGATCATTGAGCAGCGCATGAGTGCGGGCGATCGCGTTCGAGCCGCGGCCGCACCCTCCACGTTGTGTGCGCTCGCACGCGAGGCTGACGTTGCAGCGGCGTTCGGGGTGGTAAGCATCCATAACCAGCCGCTCGTCGACGCGTTGGTAGCCGAAGGTCGTTACATCGCGGTGCGTCACGAGGCCACGGCGGTGAACGCAGCCGATGGTTATAGCCGTGTGTCCGAGGGACTGGGATTGGCAGTCACGAGTACCGGCACCGGTTCTGGGAACGCTGCGGGTTCGTTGATCGAAGCACTCACCGCAGGCTCGCGTGTGTTGCATGTGACCGGCAACATCGAATCTGGCTATCTCGATCAAGGCCGAGGTGTGATCCACGAGACCAAGGCCCAGGCCCAGATGCTCGACGCGGTTTCCAAGGCCGCGTACACCGTGCGGGCTGCCGAAGATATCGAATCAAGCCTTCTCGGTGCTGCTGCCGAAGCACTCCGCGCTCCCAGCGGACCAGTCAGCGTCGAGATTCCCATCGATCTTCAGTACGCGTCCGCCGACACGTACTCGACCGCATCGACCGAGACCCCTTCGGCTATCGCCCCGATCACCGGTGATATCGATCGAGCGGTCGAGTTGTTGGCCAGGGCGCAACGACCAGTTGTTTGGGCTGGCGGAGGGGCCCAGAGCGCTCGGCATCTCGTAGCTGCGTTGTGTGAACGTCTCGACATGCCTCTGCTCACGAGTAACGCTGGACGGGGTGTCGTCCCTGAAGATAACCCACTCGTCATTGGCAATTTTGCGGCCTCGGCCAATGGGCAGCGCCTACTCGACGCCGCGGACCTGATTCTGTCGGTCGGCACCCACTTCCGGTCTATCGAGACTCGCCATTACAAGTTGCGACTACCACCGGTGCACATCCAGATTGATGTTGACCCTGCTGCGATCGGGCGGGTTTATGAGGCTGAGGTCGGTCTCTGCGGCAGCGCGCTCGATGTCGTCTCCGCTCTCGACGAGCGACTTGCCGACACTCATCGGACCGAGTGGCGTTCCTTCGCGGGCGAGATCCGAACCGAGGCACGGCAGACACTCGAACGGGCGATCGGCCCTTATACAGGGTTGTGTCGGGCCATGAGGCGAGTGCTTCCGTCGGACTCGCCACTGGTCCGCGACATCACTATCCCATCATCAAGCTGGGGAAACCGATTACTCGACGTTCTCGACCCGACCACGAACGTGAATCCGCGCGGTGGGGGTATTGGACAAGGCCTGGGCATGGCGATCGGTGCAGCAGCAGCTCGCCCCGAGGTGCCGACAAGCCTGATGGTGGGCGACGGCGGGCTGATGGTGCATCTTGGTGAACTCGCCACGATTGCTCAAGAGCAGCCGTGGTTGGTGGCGATCGTCTTCAACGATGGTGGCTATGGCGTGCTGCGCAATCTGCAGGACGCCCATTTTGATCACCGTGCTGGCGTGGATCTCATCAATCCTGATTTTGCGAGCCTGGCTGGAGCATTCGACCTGGGATACGAACGGCTGGGTGACGAAGCGCAGGCCCTATCGGTGCTCGAACGAGCCGTAGCAAACGGGGGCCCGGTGCTGGTCGAGGTCGATTGTGTCGCCTACGGTCCAATGGCCGAGCCATTTGTGCCGCCCGTACCGATCTCATGACCCCGACCACGGAGCAACCAATGACTGATCGTTTCCTAGAACCGCATCAAGCGCAAGCTACGCCACCCACGGACTTCGAGAACCGTCTTGGCGACACCATCGAAGCGGCCTATGCAGCTGGCATCCATGACCTCGACGGTGTTGTCGCACACCTCGTCACGCAGGGTCCAGCGAACCCCGCAGGTGGTCCTTGGACCAGCGAGAACTTCACCGCTCTTATGGCCGAGCTCGGCCGTTGAGCAGCTACGAGCGACGACGAGATCACGAAAGGAACCGGCATGGCACGAGCCACTGAAGGCGAAGCGGTACAGGAGCTGCTCGAGAACGGTGTCCAAGACCGTTGGTATCCAGTGCTTCCGTCGCACCTGTTGGTCGAAGGCGAGGTCAAAGAGATACGCCGCTTCGGTTACCGGATCGCCTTGTGGCGCGACGATGAAGGCGTGGTGCGGGCCCTCGAGGACTATTGCCCTCATCGTGGTGCACCGCTGTCAGCCGGCCGGTCACTCGGGGACCGACTGCAGTGCCCATATCACTGGGTCGAGGTCCGTCACGATGGCGTGGTCGTGAACGTACCGGGAAGCCCGGGTTGTGGGCTCGATGGTCGGCGACCGACCAGGGTGTTCCACGCAACCGAGGCCGCGGGTGCCATCTTTCTCTACAACAGCGTCGATCCTCATCTCGACTCGGCGCCAGAGCTTGTGCTTCCAGAGGAGTTGTCCTCCGAGGAGTGCAGCCACTTCCTTTGTTACGTGGAGTGGAAAGGTGACTACCGAGATATCGCCGACAACGTGATGGATCCGGCACACGGAGCGTTCCTGCACCGAGTGTCCCACTCGATGTCCGAGGGAACCAGCGTCGCCGAGTTC
>DNHM01000472.1 GCA_003485885.1 Acidimicrobiaceae bacterium | reverse complement strand
ATCCAAATCGAAAGCATCGACTGGCCCTCGGTGTCACTCGATGCTGGCGCCGACCTGCGAGACGGCCAATACGCACTTGCGCTCGACCACGATCATGACTCGATCGCTATCGGCGAAGTCATCAGTGTCACGTCACCGTTGCTCGAAGTCGAACAGTCAGTCGCCGTCCCTGGTTCCGCAATTATCGACGACACCGGCGCTGTCATCGCCATGATCATCGGCAACGGAACGAACCGCCATGGCGCCCGGGCTTGGATGCTCGAACAGGTCACCGTCGACTTAATCACTTCGGGTCGGACCGCACACAACTGGCTCGGGTTGGTCGTGAGCCACGAAGCCGCCACGGACATGGTCGTTGTCACCTCTGTCGTCGAGGGGTCTCCTGCAGCTCGGGCTGGACTGCGAAACGGCGACTTGATCGACTCATTCGACGGTGATCCGATTGTCGATGCGGCGTCGCTTCATCGCCAGCTGCAGAACGCCGAGCCCGGCGAGGATGCCGTACTCACGGTGACCCGTGATGGGAGCCGCCGCACCATCGTGGCCACCGTCACCGAGCTGGACCCGCAGGAGTAACCCGCTAGTTACGCCAGCGGTGAGATAACGCCCGGATAACCGCCAGGAGCGCAGCCGCGCCTGCGCCCGCTCCGCCGAGTGCGATCTGCTGACGACGTTTGGCGTTCAGCATTGCCCACGGCCGAGGGTCGAAGCTGTCGACATACGCCTCGACATTTGACCACGACGGCTCCCACCCCAAGGCCCGAAGACGATCGTTCGACACCACCCATGGTTCTGTGGCGTATTGCATGATGCCCGGCGGTGTCGCCGCGATGCCTCGGTTCCAGCTGAAGCGCACGATCTCGTCAGCAACTGCACTCGGGATCGGGAGTCGGGGGGCTCGACCAGAAAGTGAACGAACTTCCTCGGCTCGGACCCAACCGTCGGGAGCAACGTTGTACACCCCGGCTTGCCGTGTCCGCACCAGTAGTTCGACTGCGGCTGCGAGGTCGTCGAGATGCAAGAACTGCAACGGTGGATCGCTATCACTGCCGAGTCCAGCGGCAAGTTGCATGCTCTTCGCAACCCAGCTGGAACGACCACTGGCAACTGCGGTACTCGGGCGCACGATTGTGAGCAATCCGCCGGTAGCAGCCTGCCACTCGTTGCCGAGCCGTTCGATCGTGGCCTTGTTCTCGGCAAACGCAAGCGCGCTGGGGCGCACCGGCGCGTGTTCGGTAAGAGGGATCGGGTTCTCGGCCCGAGCGCCGTAGACCATGGCACTGGACAACAACACGACCTGACCTACGCCGGCACGAGCCGCAGCATCGAGCGTGAGCTGAGCGGCGCGGGTGTCATGACGAGCTGCATCAACGAACTCGTTGCGCCCATAGGCCGAGGCCAGGTTGACCAAAATGTCGGCTCCCTCGAGGATCTCGTCGAGATCCAGCGCACGAAGATCACCCAGGTGGTGTCCTACGAGTCCTTCGGTGGCTGTGCCAACCCGGTCAACGCCAACGACCGAAAAATAATCTGATACAGCCAGAGCTTTCGCAACGCGCGATCCAACTGCCCCTGCAACTCCGGTGACAACGATTCGCACGGATATCCCTTCTGTTTGCGGCAATCACCTGCGGGGCGACGACTGATAGTTGAAGGTCGAGCCTACGCTCATTGTGATGAGTGATGACAGCGGCAATGACGGGAACCCGTTTGGCGATATGCCGTTCTTCGGCGATTTCTCCAACATGGCAAACATGTTTGGCGGCGGAGGCGATCCCTGGGCACAGGCCAAACAGATCGCGGCTTCGGTAGCCACCGGGGGCGAGTCCGAGAGCAATGTTGACCCGGGCGATCGCATCGCGTTCGAACAACTTGCCCGCGTCGCCGAGCTTCATGTCTCTACCGCCACTGGTATGACCGTGGGCGACGGCACTCCCCCACAGATTCGACCCGCGACCCGTCACGAGTGGGCTCTGGCTACGCTCGAGGCGTACCGGCCCATGCTTCAGACCATGGCCGAGACTATGAGCCAATCAATGTCGGGCATGGGTGAAGATCTGCTGCCGAGTGATGCCGATATCCCCGGTCTTCCTGGCGGCATGTTCAGTGGTGACTTCATGGCTCAGATCATGAAGATGCTCGCGCCGATGATGTTGTCGATGACCTCGGGTTCCATGGCAGGTCAGCTGGCCCGCACCAGCCTGGGCTCGTACGACCTGCCGATCCCTCGGCCCGGCGTGTCAGAACTCCTGGTCGTACACGCCAATATCTCGTCGTTCACCGAAGAGTGGTCCGTGCCGACCGACGACGTGCGACTGTGGGTCTGCCTCCACGAGTACTTGCATCATGTCATTCTGCGCCAGCCCCACGTCGCCGAGCGGATGAACGAACTGATCACCCGGTATGTGTCTGCGTTCGAGTCGAACTCCCAGGCACTCGGCAACCAGTTCGGTGGGCTTGATCCTTCAAACCCCGAGTCCATGGGCCAACTCGAAGGGTTGATGAATGACCCCGAGGCCCTCATGGGTGTTGTGCAAAGCGACGCGCAGCGGGCAATGTTGCCCGAGATTTCCGCGCTGCTTGCTGCCATCGTTGGGTACGTCGACCACATGATGGACTCGATTGGGTCCACGCTAATCAGCAGTTACTCCATGATCAGCGAAGCACTCCATCGCCGCCGAGTTACCGCTGATCCAACCGATCGGTTCCTGCAACGCATGCTTGGCCTCGAACTTGACCAGGCGTGTTACGAACAAGGCCGGTCGTTCGTCGATGGTGTCGTCGAACGCGGTGGACGCCCAGCACTGGCTCGGTTGTGGGATTCTGCTCGTGAGCTGCCCACGCCGAATGAGATCGTGGCACCGGGCCTCTGGCTTGCACGCATCGATCTCGGCGACCTCGACGAACCGTCGGCACCGGCAGACGAAGAGGAATAACCCCAGGTCACCAAAAGCCCAGAAAACGCAGACCCGAGCAACTCAGACGGGGTTTGTTCCCATCGGCGGTGTGTGGTTTGGTTCGACCAGTGGAGGGAGCGGGTCTATTTCGTTGAGCCACGCTGGTGGACCGAGCAGATCATCGACACCTGGCTCTTCGTTGAAGACTGCAGCTGCCCAGTCAGGCGGTTCGACCCTGCGGTCAGCGAAGGCTTCGGCATAAGGATCCGCCGAACTCGCCCCGTTTGTCGTGGGCGCCGACGCCCGTGGCGCTTCGTCAGAAGTGACCGCTGCCATCTGTGTCGTTGGTGGCGGTTCGGGAACAGGAATCGGTGGCGCCGGTGGCGCTACTGGTCCGCTCTCATCGGATTGGCGAGGCCGTGGGGTTCGGCCCAATCGGCCGCCTATCCGGGGGGCGCCGCCAAACGACAGGCCGCTACGAGCGCCCTGTTGCATGATGAACACGCCAATGCCAACGGCGGCTATGGCGATCACCAAGAACCCGGCACGGAGCGGGAACGAGACGATCACAGCAAGCAGCGACCCGACGACCCATGCGATCTGGAACTGGGTTTCGAAACGACCGAACGCTGCACCGTGGTTGGCACCGGGAGCGTCGCGCTGCACAAGTGAGTCGAAGGCAAGTTTGGCTGCCGACGCTGAGCCGCCAACAATGAGAGCTACCAGTGCGGCGCCACTGAGACCACCCGCCCATACGGCGGCCACTGCCGATACAGCCACTGCCACGACTGCGCCAACAAGCATTGTCTCTTCGCTAAAACGTCGGCGGAACCATGGTGCGATCACATTTCCCGCGAAGCCGCCGAAACCCCAGAGGGCGAAGGGGATGGCTGCTTTGTACCACGGCAGGCCGGGATCGTCGAGAAGCTCGAACCCGAGCGCTGCCTTAACCGCAGCCCCTGCCGCTGTGCCGATACCGGATAGATCCGGGAGCTCGGACCGTACGAACTCGAACAGCAACAAGAAGAAGACGAAACCGACGATGCCCCGCAAGGTTGCCATCACGAACGACGCCAGCCGAACGCCCGACGATCGGATATCTAGGTCGTCGTCGGTCGTTTCAGGATCGTCGACGACGACACGGGGCATCTTCATCGAGAACCCCACACCCACCAAGTACACGATGGCTGCCCACCACAAGGTGGGTGTCGACCCAAACAATTGGTAGAGACCAGCGGCTGGTATCACACCGATTACACCGGCAACCGCCGAAAGAATGGCCAGCCGAGAGTTCTTGTCGACGAGTTCGTCCTCGTCGTGAACGGTCGTGGGCACAGTCGCCGCCTTGGCGACCGAATAGGTCTTACCCAGCACCAGCCAGATGAACGCAATCGGGAAGAACCATGCCGTATCAATATTGCGAATAAGGAGCACCATCAACGCAGCGCGGAGTAAAAGCGAGAGTGCAATCGTTGCCCGCCGACCACCACGTACCCGGTCGAGCGCTGGCCCGATCAGTGGCCCGACGAGAGCAAACGGCGCCATCGTCAGCACCAATGCCAACAGGATTCTCGACCGCGCATCGTTGGGATCGATGGTGAGCAAGGTGCCCGCCAACGTGACGAAGACCGATGCCTCGCCGGCAGCGTGGAAGGCGTGCGTCCGGGCAAGGCGGACGAACGGCGTGACGGCAGCTGCTCTGAACGATGCTGGTCGAGACGAAGCTCCTGGTTCCGGTGGAGGACCCGTGGGGTTTGGGCGCGACATCCCAGGACGCGACAGCGGTTGCCAGCCCGACCCCATTCCCTGATCCTTCACCCTCACAAATCTAGTTCGCCGGCGCCGCGATAGCCGGGTGCCTTGTTCGGCCAGCAAAAGTCTCGCGCTCGCGCTCGATAGGTGGAAGCGGGCACGCTGATCGGCGGAGAGCGAAATCGGCTGAGGACCAACCCGTTTCAAGTCCCGCGACAACCCGTGTGTTCATCTCGCACGAGCTCGGTCTCGTTGCACCAACTGTGGCTGCCCCAGAGGTGTCAGCGAATCGTGGTTAGTCGCTGAACTTGTAACCGAGTCCCCGAATCGTCACGATCAGGACTGGTGTAGACGGGTCAACTTCTACCTTGTTGCGTAGTCGTTTGATATGGACATCGAGCGTCTTGGTATCGCCCACATAGTCATGACCCCAGACCTTGTCGATGAGCTGGTCCCGGGTCAACACTCGGCCAGCGTTGGTGGTCAGGGCCACCAGCAGGTCGAACTCCTTGAGCGGCATGTCGACCGGCATGCCCCGCACCACGACCTCGTGCCTGCCTGGATCGATGCGTACATCACCAACCTCGATCGGAGCGCTGAGTTCACCACTGCTGGCTCCAGGCTCAGACACTGTCTCATCGGCTGCAGAACGCCGCAGCACTGAGCGCATGCGGGCCACAAGCTCACGGAAGCGGTACGGCTTGGTCACATAGTCGTCGGCACCGACCTCGAGGCCGACGACCGCATCGATCTCTTCGCCCTTCGCCGAAACCATGATGATCGGCACGTCACTCTTTCTTCGGATTTCGCGGCAGACGTCGATGCCGGAGATCCGAGGAAGCATGACGTCGAGTAGCACAATGTCTGGGTCGCCGGCATCGAATCGCGCCAACGCCTCGACACCGTCGCGGGCGACATCGATGGCAAAACCTTCTCGGCCGAGGCCAATACGAAGCGCCTCAAGAAACGACTCTTCGTCTTCGACAACCAGGACCTTCGTTGGTTTTGGCGCAGAATCCATTACCCGACCTCGTGTGCAGTCTGTGGTTCAGGACTCTGGCCTGGCTCGGCACGGCCGGGTGGAACGACTGGCAGGACCAGTGTGAAGGAGGAGCCATCACCTTCGAACGAGGCAACGCTGACGTGTCCCCCGTGGTTGAGCGCGACATGACGCACGATGGACAGACCGATTCCGGTCCCCCCGGTTGCTGCATCGCGTGAGCGATCAACCCGGTAGAAACGCTCGAAGATCCGGTCGAGGTCGCGTGCTGGGATACCTCGACCTGTGTCCTGCACAACCAGGGCAACACCGTCGTCGTCGAGCCGGGCTCTGACGCTTACCGAGTCACCTGGCGAGCTGTATTTCACCGCGTTCTCAACCAGGTTCACCAGCGCGGTGGCCAGCTGCGATCGGTTACCTACCAGCGTGATCGGTTCGTCGGGAACGACCGCACCAATGGTGATGTCGCCCGACTGGGCCTGGACCCGGGTTCGTTCGACGGCCTCGTCGATCAGATCTTGCACAACAACAATGTCGGTGTAGATCTCTGCGCTGGATTCGATACGGCTGAGCTCCAGCAGGTCGTCGATCGCCTCGGTCATACGGTCGGTCTCGATAAGCATGCGATCCGTGAGCTGGGTCCGAGTGTCAAGATCCTGTTCGTCGATCAACATTTCAGCGAGCAGGCTCACTGCACCCACAGGCGTCCGCAACTCATGGCTCAGGTTGGCGATGAAGTCCCGACGTGTCTTCTCGATCCGGTGGTGATCCGTGACATCGTCGATGACCGTGAGAGAACCAATGACCTGTGCGTCTGCGGTAATCGGAACGGCATGCACGAACAGGTTGCGCGGCGGCGGGCCAAACACGTTGATTTCGCGTTCTGCGCGACGGCCTTGCACTGCTTCTGCCAGCACCGCCACGGTGGTGGCATCGACCAGTGTTTTCTCGTGGGATCTAGTGGCAGCATCGACGGCCAAACGACTGCGCACCAGCACCTTTCCAGAACCATCGGTCACGATCACGCCCGATGTCAGCGCATCGAGTGACAGCTTCAGCAGGTTTACTTCCGCCGCCGCGGCCGAGGTGTCGCGTTCCGCGTGAGAGAGGATTCGCTGGTGTTCGTCGACCGGGTCAGATCCGTGTCGACCACCAATTGCTGTGTTGATTCTCGCCCGCACAATACGCGACACAACAAGCGTTGTTACCGCGCCGATCACAGCAGCGGTAACCGCGACTGCGAGGACGACGGTCATGTCAGACCGCTTCCTCGGCGAATCGACGAATCAGATCGCTGCAGTCGATCGACGTGGTTCCAACAAGTGAACTCACCGCAGCAAACCCTGCCATCACCATTCCCGTGTCACTTTC
>DNHM01000159.1 GCA_003485885.1 Acidimicrobiaceae bacterium | reverse complement strand
TCATGCCGAGGCAGCCTGCAACTTCTCGACGCGAATACTTGCGGCTTTGAATTCGGCGGTTCCAGAGCGTTTGTCCCACGCATCGCTGGTCATGACGTTGACGTCGACCAGCTCGGGGAAATGGAACGTGGTGAAGGTCAGGCCTTTGGGGATGTCGGGCTGGAACCGCACTGCCATCTCGACGGAACCGCGGGCCGATGACACTTGAACCTTCTCGCCGTCTTCGATGCCCATACCTATGGCATCGGCAGGGTTCATATCAAGGGCATCGCCATAACGGATCGGCGAGTTGAAGCCGCCGGACTGCACACCGGTGTTGTACGAATCGAGGGCACGACCAGTGGTGAGGCGCAGCGGGAACTGTTCGCTGAGTTCTTCCTTAGGACCCTGATGCACAACTGCACTGAACGGTGCTGGATCGCGTCCGTCGAGATCGTCGGCCCACAACCAGCTGTGCAGGAACGGCGAACCCGGGTGATCGAGCGACGGGCATGGCCATTGCAGGCCGCCCTCGGACTCGAGCCGTTCCCAACTCATACCGGCATGCATGGGCGAGAGCAATCGCAGCTCGTCCCAGAGCACCTCGGGATCGCGGTCGCCCATATCCATACCCATACGGGCAGCGATATCGAAGATGATGTCAATGTCGTGGCGGGCTTCGCCCGGAGGGGTGACCGCGGCGCGGACCCGTTGCACCCGGCGTTCCGACGAAGTCACGGTGCCATCGGACTCGGCCCAGCCGACTGATGCCGGCAACACGACGTCGGCCATCTCGGCAGTGCGGGTCATGAAGATGTCTTGCACAACAAGCAGATCGAGGCCTTCGAGCATCTTGCGAGCGTGATGGATATCGGCCTCGCTGTCGGCCGGATTTTCGCCAATGACGAAGACGGTCTTCATCTCACCCCGTTCCATCGCTTCGAACATGAGCGTGAGGTGGATGCCAGGTTCAGGGTTCAGGTCAACGCCGTAGACAGCTTCGAACTTGCCCCGAGCCACATCGTCGTTGACGTTCTGGAAACCAGGCAGTTTGTCAGGAAGCGAACCCATGTCGCCGCCGCCCTGCACGTTGTTCTGGCCACGCAACGGCACCAGGCCGCTACCCCATCGTCCGACATGGCCGGTCAGGAGTGCCAGGTTGCACAACGCCAGCACATTGTCGACGGCGTTGTGATGTTCGGTAATTCCGAGCGTCCATAGAATCTGTGCGGAATCAGCGGTGGCATACGCATGCGCCATCTCCCTGATCGCCTCAGCAGGGACGCCGGTCAGTTCTGCGCCGCGCTCAAGTGTGTACGGCTCGACGGCGGCCTTGAGCTCCTCAAAGCCTTGGGTCGAGTGCGCAACGAAGTCCTTGTTGTGCAGGTCAGCAGCGATGATCTCGCGGGCAACGGTGTTCGCCATGGCGACATCGCTGCCGACTTCGAGCCCGAGCCACACATCGGCGAACTTGGCTGACGAGGTACGACGAGGATCGACGGCGAACATGGTTGCGCCGTTGTCTATGCCCTTCAGCAAATGATGAAAGAAGATCGGGTGTGCTTCACGAGCATTCGAACCCCACAACAAGATGACGTCGGTCTCTTCGATTTCTCTGTACGACGACGTGCCGCCGCCCGCTCCGAGAACTGTGGCCAGACCGACCACCGAAGGAGCGTGTCAAGTGCGGTTGCAGGAGTCGATGTCATTCGACCCCATCACCACCCGAGAAAACTTTTGGGCGGCATAGTTCATTTCGTTGGTTGACTTCGAGCAACTGAACATGCCGAAGCTGTGCACGCCGGCAGCAACGTCTTCCCGAGCAGCAAGGAAACCTTCGGCAATACGATCGAGTGCTTCGTCCCATGTTGCAGGCACGAGTTCGCCGTCGACCCGGACCATCGGCGTGGTCAGTCGAGGCCGCGGCAAATGTTGTTTCGTCTTGTGTTTTCTCACGAAGCCGTCCCCCTGTTTGAGGGTCGAACCGTACACCGTGGCACCGTCCTGCGTCTCGCCAAACGTCGCGTTGCTAGGACAATTGGTCACGACCCGATGTCGGTCTCAAATCAGCTGTTGCAAGACGACCCGGGGCGGAGACCCGGCCGCATCACTAAACGTATTGACATCTTTAATAATCGCCCGTTTCGCATCGTCGTCGTTGAAGAACTTCTCGCTCAGATCACTGCGGGTACTAAACGCACACATAGCGATGCCATCCAGTACTTGGCCGTGGATTGTGTCGACCACTGCAAGTTGGGAGTAGTCACACATAGCGAGATGCATCCGCAAGGCCAGCGGTCCGTGGGTGTCTCGCCAATGGTCGTCACATTGGCGATGGGTCATCGCTGGGTTGCGCACCAAACCAAACGTGGCGATCGAACGCTCAGCAGTGGGTTCTGTCACGGGCGCTTTGATGACTCGGCTGAAACACACGTACATTCCAACATCGCTCACGGACCGCACGGCTTCGACATTGTCGGTCGCCACCCGGATCATGGCCGAATAGGGCCGCTCGTCGCGTTCGGTCGGATGGTTGGCATAGGCCATTCCCCCGAGTCGTGTGGCCACCTCGTGGGTTGCCGCGCTATCGCTTCCGAATCCAACCAGTTCGAGCATGTAGCCATCTTGGCACGTCAACGAACACGAACGAAGTGTCGGTTATGCCTGGAGAACACATGCCCCGGGACTAACGACCGGTGCAGCTGGGACAACATCTCGACGGGGAACAAGTCGAACGGCGAACGACCAGTGTTAGGCCCGGGAACGAGCGTCGAGGATGCCGTGGATGAAGCGGATGGTCGGGGTGTCAATGCCCAAGGCTTCGGCCCGGCGAAGGGCTGA
>DNHM01000454.1 GCA_003485885.1 Acidimicrobiaceae bacterium | reverse complement strand
GGCCGACGGAAGTCTGCACTACCTACCAACACTCATCGAACCGGCGTCGAACGACAGTGAAGTGGTGCAACGTGAGATCTTCGGCCCGGTGCTGACCTTCCAGACATTTGCCGACGAAGCCGAAGCACTCGAACTTGCCAACAGCACGGACTATGGGCTGTCCGCAATCGTGTTCACCACATCGGCGGAGCGGGCCGAGCGGGTTGGCCGCGCCCTGCGCACCGGCCTGGTATGGGTCAACACCTTCCTTGTGCGCGATCTGACTGCACCGTTCGGTGGCTGCGGCATCAGCGGTATTGGCCGCGAAGGCGGCGATCATGCGCTCGATTTCCACAGCGATCTGAAGACGCTCATGATTCTGGACGGCACGGTTTCCTGAGCTGTGAACGGCCATGGTGGTACGTCGAGTCGTTAGCTACCGAACGATTTGTGTAGTACGTTGCCAGCCACGTCAGCTGGCGGCGGTTTCGTCGTCTGTATGCGTGTTTTAGAGTGATACGAACAAGAAGATGGACGCAGCGATTTGGCTGTGATTACTCGTTTACCTTGGAGGGGACAACGTGAAACTTCGTCAGCTAGTAGGCCTATTTTTGGCCTTAGCAATGATCGCCACTGCATGCGGTAGTGGTTCCGACGGTGATTCTGACAGTACGGCAACCGATACTGGATCATCCGATACCGCCGACACATCGGCCGATGCCGATGAACCGGCAGAACCTGCAGCTCCTGCTGCGGGCATCGATCTCGACGCAATCATGGGCGCTGACCTCGACAACTGTGCTGCTGCCCCAAGTGGCGACGCCATCAAAGTCGGCATGGTTATGGACTTCAGCGAGGCCGCTGGCTTCGTTGACATCCCCGGCTCAAAGCTCGTGCCATACGTGGCCGAGCTGGCCAACTGCGCGGGTGGTATCAATGGCCAGCCAGTCGAAGTACGAGTCGCCGAAGCAGGCACCGACGCGGCACTCGCAACCCAGGAACTCATCGACTGGGGTGCACACTTCTTCGTCGGCCCACCATTCGCCGATGCAACACTGCCCATGCAGCAGACCGGCGATGGCCAATACGCCATCTTCGCCGCAGCCTCGACCGAACCCACGCTCGCCGATGCCGACAGCAACACGTTCCTCGTCACCTTCGACGACTTCGGCCAGTCCGAAGCATCGGCTGAATACGCCCTATCACAGGGTCTCACCCGGGCAATTGTGTTCACCGAAGGCGAAGGTGTGCCGTACTCCGGTGTTAATCCCGATGCATTCGTTGCAGCGTTCACCGCAGGTGGTGGCGAAATCGTCAGCACCCAGACCTACGCCTGGTTTGTAGACACCGACTTCTCGTCGCAGGTCAACGACATCGCAACCGTCGCCGACGGCACCGAAGTGGTCTTCTCCGCAGCTGCTGCATTCCAAGTGACTGCACTGCGAGCTCAGCTCGAAGGCCAGGGCCTCGATGGCCTTACCTACATGGGCACCGATGCCATGGACGCAACTGGGGTCCAGTTCGAAACCGGTGGCGAAGGCATGATCCACACGCCACACACGATCATTGCGGCCGGCGGAGCGAACGACATGTTGTTCCAGCAGGCCATCGCCGCTGGCGTTGAGCTTGACAGCCTCGGTTTCATGCCGCTGTATGTGGACTCCATGTTGCTTGGTATCCAGGGCATCTTGGACTGTGGCTGCACCGAACCTTCCGGCATCGCCGAAGCGGTGAAGAACATCTCCGGGTTCGAAGGAACATCGGGCACGATCACCTACGCCGGCACCAACGGCATCCCTGACAAGGCGGTACCAATCGCACAGGTTCAGGGTGGCGAAAACGTGCTGCTCACCGAAATCGGCTAAAACCCGAACATGCTCGAAGTCACCGGAGTCACCACGAAATATGGCGCGATCTCCGCGCTTCGAGATGCAGGCCTGTCCGTAGGGGCTGGTGAGGTCGTCGGCCTCATCGGTCCCAACGGGGCTGGCAAAACCACCCTGTTGGGGTCAATCGCAGGACTGCTGCGACCCGACATGGGCACGGTCACCTTCGACGGCAACGACATCACCAATGTTGCCCCCGAGAAGATCTTGCGGGCTGGTCTCGCGCTGGTGCCCGAACATCGTCGAATCTTCACCGACATGACGGTCGAAGAAAACCTGAAGATCGGTGGCGTCACGGTTAAGGCATCAGAACGGGCTGCGCTGCTCGAGGAGATGGCTGACCTCTTTCCGGTGCTCAAAAAGAAGTGGGATGTCCCTGCGGGGTACATGTCCGGTGGCGAAGCTCAACAGTTAGCTATCGCCCGAGCGCTTATGTCCAAGCCGAAACTGCTGATGATGGACGAACCCTCGCTCGGTCTTGCACCGATTCTTGTCGACCTGGTGTTTGATCTGATCGAGCAACTCCGAGACCAGGGCCGCACCATCCTGGTTGTCGAGCAGAATGCAACCCGTATGTTGCAGGCAGCCGATCGGGCCTATGTGCTGCGAAGTGGTGAAGTGGTGGCCTCGGGAACTGGTGCAGAACTACTGGCTCGTACCGACCTGTTCGACACCTTCGTCGCTGGTTGACATGACCCAGCTGCTGCAGAACATCATCGACGGTCTCGGCCGCGGCAGCATCTATGCGCTACTTGCGCTTGGTGTTGCGGTGGTCTTCGGCATCATGCACCTGCTGAACTTCGCCCACGGCGAACTGATCACCATTCCTGGTTACCTGACCTACTGGGCGTTCAACCACGGCTGGAATTGGTGGACAGTCGTGCCGCTCATTCTTGTTTCAGCGGTCGGCAGTTCACTACTGATTGAGCGCATCGCGTTCAGCCGGGTTCGAGGGGCCAAGGACTTCACCATGCTCCTGACCTCGTTCGGTGTGCACTTTATTGTCTCGGCATTGTTCCTTTTGTACGTGTCCGCGTCGGTCAAGAGCATCCAACGACCGGGCTGGGCAGCAGACACCGTGGCCCTTGGTTCCCTCCGCATCGAGATCTTTGACCTCCTTGTTATCGGCGTCACGATCGTCACCTTGCTGGCAACGACCTGGCTGTTGCAACGAACCATGTTTGGCCTGTCATTGCGGGCTGCCGCGTCGGACTTCGAAGCAGCCCGGCTTATGGGTGTCAACTCTGACTCGGTTATCCGAGGTGCGTTTGCGCTGTCAGGATTTCTGGCAGGTATTGCCGGCATCTTCTGGTTGATGCGGGCCGGCTCAGTTACCCCGACCGCAGGTATCGACCCCATGCTCAAAGGTGTGCTCGCCGCGCTCATCGGTGGCCTTGGCAGCTTGCGTGGAGCCGTCGTTGGAGGGCTCGTGCTTGGTTTGGCCGAGGTCCTGCTTCGAGCCTGGCTACCGGAAGGTATTCAGAACCTGACGACCGGATTCGTGTTTGTGCTGATCGCGCTGTTGTTCATCTTCAAGCCTGGGGGACTGCTTGCAGTGCCACAGGTCGAGCGGGTGTGATGTCGCTCCGTTCCTTGTTCCCGAAACCGACGCGCGATATTGCCTTTCCGCTCGCCGGGTCCGTCCTGCTGTTTGGGTTTCTCGTTGGCGGAGGCCTGCTGTATCAGGTGATCCTGGGTTCTGGTACCGCCGAACGCCTGGTCACCACCATGCTGATCGATGCCATCATCGTGATCGGCATCCAGATCTACATCGGAAACACCGGCATCTTGTCGTTCGGCCATGTCGGCTTCGGAGCGATAGCCGGGTATGTCTTTGCCGTGAGCGCGATTGCGCCCGAAGACAAAATCAAACGTATTCCCAAGGCACCTTTCGGCCTCACTGATGTTCAGGTCAGCCCGGGTGTAGCTATTCTCTTGGCTGTGGCGTT
>DNHM01000538.1 GCA_003485885.1 Acidimicrobiaceae bacterium | reverse complement strand
CCTCTCGCGCTTCTTTTCTAGCGACGGCATTGTTCCCCGAGTCCTATTGCCAGTCCACATCGTGTTGAGCGGCCTCATGAACCTTGTTGGCCCGTTCCAGTTCAACAGTGTCATCCGGCGACGTTGGACGACTGTCCACCGTCGGCTCGGCTACACCTTCTTCCCGGCAGCGATCGGTGCCGGGATCACGGCAATCCTGATCACGGTCATCAACCACACTCGGTACACCACGCTGAACTACCTCAGCAACTGGGCCTTCGGCGGATGGCTAGCCGCGACCGCGGTGATGGCGCTGGTCATGATCCGCCGCCGCCAGATTCGAAGTCACCAGCGATGGGCCATCCGCGCCTTTGGAGCAGCGCTCACCGTGGCAATCCACCGCGTCTGGGGAGTGGTCGCACTGGCGATACCACCTCTCGACTCCGACGCGATTCCCGCAGACGTCAAGGACATCATGCTGTCGTTGTCGACCATCGCCGTTGCCGAGGCCCTGGCCCGAAGATCGGGCCGAGGACGTGGGTCGCGTCGAAGGAGACTCGAGCCTGAAGTAGGGACGAGAAAACGAGGCCAGGATGATCTGCTGACCGCAGGCCCGGCGTCCGCTCCGCCTCCACAGTCAATTGCGACGAACTGATCCGGCAACAGGGATCCTGAGCTGGCGAAACGCCTACGCTGAAGCCAGGTCAGCGCTCCAGGGGGCGCGTGTACTTTGGGTTAAAGTCGCCCCTCCGACACAAGCGTTAGTACACGCGTCACGCTCCCGAGGCTCTGTTGCCGAGGGGCGGACGCCGGTGTCACATGGGTCGAGTAGCCTGACGGAGTGACACGGAAAGTGTGGACTGCGGCGAACTCGAGGCGATGGACCCCTCCGAGGTCGACGCGATCTTCGAGGACAGCATCACCTGGGAGCGGATGCTCCCCAAGAGCTGTTGGCTCGTAGCCGTGAGCGGATCTTGCGTCGGATCGAAGAGACCGAACATTCTCAGCGGTCTTGACCGATCGGCGTCCGGTTCGGGCGACGTATGGGTTCTTCGAGGATCTCGACCGTCAGCTGGGTTCGGAGCGAGGACCGAACGGTTAACCGTCGACTGCGGACTTCCAGTCGATCGAGCTGTTGCGGGTCGTCGACCGATTTGCCGTGCAGTTCGACGATCTCCCCGACCTGATCCCGGGTCGAAGTGACTATCGGGTCCTGCTCACCAGCGGTGTGGTGGTCAGGGCGCTCAACGTTGTCGGCCAGCTCGCCTCTGATGGCGCCATCGAACTCGTCTCCATCGTCATCGACCTCGGCTGGGACTGACGTGAGGTGGTCACGTTCTCGGCTGTTTTCTGTTCAAGGGGTGTCGCGTTGCTATTGGTTTGCTAATGGCATCCAGCACCCTGGAGCGGTGACGAGCGGCAGGGAGCAGATTGGCCGGTCGCCAGACCGGAGCCGGGACTGTGGATTGGTGAGCGGAAACGCCGCAAAAGTCGGGGCGGTGGAATGTTGCGGGGGCCGGGTCGGTTACCCTTCATGTGATGGCGAGCAAGCGAATCCGTACCTACGGAGATCCCGTACTGAACACCAAAGCCAGCGATGTCACCGATATCGACGGCAAGTTCATCAAACTCTGCGATGACATGTTCGTCGCTATGTACGACGCACCTGGGATTGGCCTAGCTGCACCTCAGGTGGGTGTGCAGAAGCGTTTCTTCGTCTACGACTACGCCGACGAACCCGGCGTATTGATCAACCCAACCATCACCGAATCAGATGGTGAATGGGTCTTCGAAGAAGGTTGTCTTTCAGTGCCCGGTATGTCGTTCGATATCGTGCGGCCCAAACAGATCCTGGTGTCGGGCATTGACCTCGACGGCAACGAAATCACACTCGAAGCCGACGAACTCTTCAGCCGTCTCATTCAGCACGAGATAGATCATCTCGATGGTGTGTTGTTGCTCGAACACCTCGACGATGATCAGCGCCGCGAAGCGCTGATAGAACTCAACGCTCGCAACGTTGCCGCCGAAGCCGAACGTGCGCTCAAGGCGACCACCGGCGGACTGCAGCTTCCGTAAGCCGCTCTATGGCCCACATCACCCATCCCGGGGGACCGGCACGTATTGTCTACCTGGGTACACCTGAGATAGCCGTAGCCCCTCTGCGTGCACTGGTCGATGCAGGCCACGACGTTGCGCTTGTCGTGACCAATCCTGATCGCCGTCGAGGGCGGGGTAAAGACCTGATGCCGACGCCCGTAAAAATTGCAGCGCTGGATCTCGGACTCGTCGTGAGCCATGACCTCGACGACGTGCTCGGGGTAGACGCATCCTTTGGTGTCGTGGTCGCCTTCGGACACATCATCGGCAACCACATCCTCGACTCACTTCCGATGGTCAATATTCATTTCTCGTTGCTTCCCCGGTGGCGAGGCGCCGCTCCACTCGAACGGGCCATATTGGCCGGCGATGAAACGACCGGTGTTTGTCTTATGGAAATTGCCGAGGCTCTCGACGAAGGCGATGTCTACGCACGGCGCGATGTTGCCATAGGCGAGTGCACACTCGATGAATTGCGCGACGCGTTGGTGCAGGCCAGCTGCGACCTGCTGGTGCAGTCGCTCAACGACGGATTAGCCACACCGGAACCGCAGTCGGGCGAGGTCACCTACGCCCGAAAGCTCACGTCTGACGACTTCGCACTCGATTTCAAGGAACCCGCTGCGCAACTCAACCGAATAATCCGGCTTGGTCGAGCGCACACCACGCTGCACGGCAAGCGGTTTGCGATCAAGGCGGCATCGGTCGACGACACAGACAGCGGACCGACACCTGGTTCGATCGACGGAGTGCGTGTTGCGACTGGGCAGGGTTGGCTGACCCTCGAGACGGTCCAGCCCGAGGGGAAGAAACCGGTGAGCGCACGTGACTGGCGACGTGGTGCCCGCATCGATGCAGACACGGTGCTGGGCGTATGAGCTCGCGCCAGGTTGCGTTCGACACCTTAAAAAGAATCGATCACAAAGGAGCGTTCGCGAACCTGGTACTCGACGGTGAACTCAAGCGGTCCGGTCTCGACGAGCAGGATCGACGCTTCACTACCCAGATGGTCTACGGAACGACCCGCATGCGCCGAGCCTGCGACTTCCTCGTGGATCGTTTCGTGGAACGCGAGGTCGACCCGGCAGTGCGCACACTGCTTCGGCTCGGGGCCTATCAGCTGCATTATCTCTCGACGCCTGATCATGCTGCGGTCGACGCCACGGTTGGGATTGCGCCAAAGCGGGCCCGAGGTTTCGTCAATGCAGTGCTTCGTAAGGTGGCGAGCAGCAGCTCCGACGTGGAGTGGCCAAGCGACGCGGTACGACTGAGTTATCCCGATTGGTTGTTGGAACAGTTGGTCAACGACCATGGCACTGATGATGCACTCGCGATGCTCGAGCGTATGAACGTCGAGCCCAGCGTCCATGAACGCTCCGACGGGTATGTGCAGGATCCAGCTTCGCAGTGGGTGTGTGACATGGTCGACGCACAACCAGGTGATCTGATCCTCGACACCTGCGCGGCCCCGGGTGGCAAGGCAACACTGTTAGCCCAGTCGGGTGCGCACATTGTCGCTGCCGACCGAGGCATCAAACGCACCAGGCTGGTAGCTGCGAACGCGCAGCGCACCGGAGCCGCCTCGGTTTCCGCTGTTGTCGCCGATGGCACGGCGCCGCCATTTCGTTACGACGCTTTCGACCGAGTGTTAGTCGATGCGCCCTGCTCCGGATTGGGCGTCCTTCGCCGACGAGCCGACGCACGATGGCGCATCGATGCCGAAGCAATCGAACGGTTGACCAGGCTGCAAACTCGTTTGCTGGCCGAAGGAGCCAAGGCGGTGACACCCGGAGGCCGACTTGTCTATTCCGTCTGCACGGTAACCAAGGCCGAGACCACGGCGATAGCAGCCACCCTCGATGCTGGTTTCGAGCCGATCGACGTGCCTGAGATCAACCCGATCTGGCGGCGATGGGGCGAAGCCGGTGGATGCCTTCTTCCCCAAGATCAAGATAGTGATGGTATGGCCGTCTTTGCATGGCGTCGGATCAGCTAGGTTCTACCGATGCCAGATCATGACACCGCCGGTTTGGCGGCCAAGGTGCTCACTGTTTCCGATGGGGTAGTGCACGGCACTCGCGAAGACCGGTCGGGCGTGGTGCTCGTCGAGTTGTTGACCGAACACGGCTACGACGTTGTTGAACAACGTGTCGTTGCCGATGGCGTCGAGAACGTCTCCCAAGCGCTGATTGAGTTATCCGAGAATTTCTTCGGGGTGGTCGTCACCACTGGTGGCACGGGCTTCGGGCCTCGTGATCTGACACCCGAAGGCACCCGTCTGGTTCTAGAGCGAGAAGCGCCGGGCATCTCTGAAGCCATGAGACTCGTGAATCCGCTCGGTCGGCTTAGCCGGGCGATTGCAGGCACCCGAGGGACAGCGCTGATCGTGAACGCGCCCGGGTCGCCCAAAGGGGCGGTCGAAACCGTGACCGCAGTCATCGATGTACTCCCGCATGCCGTCCGTCTGATGACGGCTGCACCAACGGACCACTAATGGCTGATCGACGCGACGCCGACTACATGGGTAGGGCCATCAACGTGGCCGATGCATCCCGCCTGATCGCGCCGCCAAATCCGTGGGTGGGCGCTGCAATCGCTTCGGGCACGGCTGTCTTCACCGGCGCAACGTCGCAGTACGGGGGTCCGCATGCCGAGATCAACGCATTGGCCGAAGCCGGCGAAGATGCCCGCGGTGCGACCATGTACACCACGCTCGAGCCTTGTTGTCACCAAGGCCAGACCGGGCCGTGTACCGAGGCCATCATCAACGCTGGAATTACCCGGGTTGTTATCGCCCTGGCCGACCCTGACCCGCTGGTGGCTGGTAAGGGTATCGAACGACTCCGTGCCGCCGGGATCGAAGTCGATGTGGGTGTTGGTGCTGCTCGTGTCG